>JAERMP010000014.1 GCA_016844515.1 Thermoleophilia bacterium
CCAGAACGGCGGCGCCCCACAGCTCTCGAATCAGCGGAGGGAGAAGGTGACGCTAATGCTGGCGCTCGTCTCCTGCTGTCCGGGGACGATCGGAGTCGACGCCGCTGAGTCGAGTGCGGCCTCGCGGTAGAGCGGCGTCGGTTGTGCACCGCCCTCGACGATCGTCGTGATCTCGCCGAGCGAACGACCGGCAGCCTTGGCGAGGACCTCGGCCCGGAGGCGCGCATCGGCAGCGGCCTTCGCGAGGGCTTGCCGGTACAGCGCCTCGGCGTTGCTCGAGCTCAGGCCGGGGCCGGAGATCTGGTTCGCGCCAGCCTCGGCGGCTGCATCGATCAAGCCGGGTGCATCGTCGACGTCACTGACGGCGGAGACGCTGTTGGACGCCGAGTAGCCCTCGATCGTCCCGTCGTCCCGCGTGAATGGGTAGACGCTGACCCACTGCGTCGCGATCTCGCGTGCGCCTGCCTGTCGCAACGCGTTGATCACCTTGCGCATCGCGTCGGCGTTCGCGGCGACAGCTGCCTGCGCCGTCGGCCGACGAGTCTCGACGCCAAACGACATCTGAGCTTCGTCGGGGACGGCCTTGACAATGCCGACGCCGCTGACCGTGATCGAGTCGTCGGCGGGCGCGGCGTCCTGCGCGCCTGCGAGATCAGGCAGCCCCACAGCGCCCGCGAGCGCGACAACGGTGAGACCAGCAGCTACGGCGAGGAGCAGTCGCTTCATGGAAAACCTCCGAGGTCGGTGTCTACTGCGATACGCCGCCGAGTACCCCTGGCGTCACGCCGATGAATCCTTGTAACAACTTGTAACTTGCGCACCAGAACAAGCGCCAGGGCCAAGAAAGCCGCAAGTGACAACTTGTTACTTGTGGCTTACGGCGTCCGCCGAGGGTTGTCGGCGCCTCGAGCTACTCCCAGCCGAGGTAGGGGGCCGCGCCGCGCTTGAAGACGCCGCGCGAGATCACCCAGCGCTGGATCTCGCTCGTTCCCTCCCAGATCCGGTCGACGCGTAACTCGCGATAGAACCGCGCGGCCGGGTTCTCGATCATGTAGCCGCGCCCGCCGAACGCCTGCACAGCGCGGTCGGCCACACGCCCTGCCATCTCAGACGCATACAGCTTGGCCATGGCGACCTTGCCATGAACGACGCTCCGATCCTCGAGCGCATCGAACGCGTGCGCCGCGTGGTAGGTGAGGAGCCGCGCGGCATGCAACTCGGTGAGCGAGTCGGCAAGCGGGAACGAGACGCCCTGATACTCGGCGATGGGTGACCCGAAAGCCTCGCGCTCCTGTGTCCACTCGGCCGTCAGATCGACGAGCCGCAGCGCCGCGCCACAGCAGCGAGCGGCGATGAAGAGCCGTTCGACGAGGATCCACTCCTTCGCGCCCGCATCGCCGCTGGCGGGAACCCGGTTGGCGTCGGGAACGCGGCAGTCCGTGAAGACGATCTCGGGGTGATGGTCGATGTACGGATCGTGGAGGAACTTCGGCGTGCGTCGAATCTCCAGGCCCGGAGCGCCAGGATCCACGAGGAACAGCATCTGCTCGCCCTCGGCGACCGCGAGAACGATGTAGAAACCCGGTTCGCCCTCACTCGTCACGAACCATTTCTCCCCGTTCAGCACCCACTCGTCGCCGTCGCGGACGGCCGTTGCCTGCAGACCGGTGAGGTCCGAGCCGGCGCCTGGCTCGGTCAAGGCCCACGCCTCGCGGTACTCGCCACGCACGATCGGGAGCACGTAGCGGTCTATCTGGTCAGGCGTCGCAATGTCGAGGAGCTCGCGCGGTCCGCGATCGACGACCGCGAAGCCGAGCCCGTTGGTCGCTTTCCCCGATTCCTCTTCGAGTGCGACCTGGCCGAGCATCGAGAGATCCCGGCCGCCGATCTCCGCAGGCATGTTCAGCATCGCGAACCCTTGGCCGCGCGCCTTCTTGCGAAGCGCGTCGAGCTCGCCAGGGTCGATCGATCCGCTCTCGGCAATGCGCGCCTCGAGTGGATAGACCTCCGCCTCGACGAAGCGCCCTACTGCTTCCTTCAGCGCTTTAATGTTCGCGGGCAGCTCGGGAACGATCATCGTCGGAGCCTACGCCAAGGCTCCCACCCGACGGGCAGCGAGCGTGCCTTCGAGAATTGCCTCCTCGAGCGAGCGCGGTGAGAGGCAATCGCCTGCCTCCGCGACCTGCAGGCCCGCCGCGACGAGCGCCGGCGCGAGCTCGTCTTCGGGCACCCGCCCTTGCGCGAGGACGAGCAGATCGGCCGCGACGCGCACGTGCAACTCAGGTGCGAAGACGTTCGAGAGCTCGACCTCACCGCCGCTCGCGCCGGCCAGAGCGTGATGCTGAAGGACGCTCACGCCCGCGCGATAGAGACGTTGCAGATAGAGGTTGCGCCGGTACTGATGCACGCCCTCGCCGACTGCCACCGAGGCGACAGCGAGTGTCACGTCGTTTCCTGCCGCCGCGAGCACCTCCGCGGCATCCAGCCCCGAAGGGTCGCCTCCCCAGTCCGCGACAACCACACGCAGGCAGCTCGGAGCAACCTTCACCAAGACGTCCCAGGACTGCGCCACCTCCACACCGCCGAGCGGAAGATCGGGGACGAACGGCCGTGCGCCCGTTGCGACCACGACGGCGTCGGGCTCGAGGGCGACGATGGCCTGGGGCTCGGCCTCGACCCCGAAGCGGACCTCAACCCCTGCATCGGCCAGTCTTCCCTCGAAGAGCGCGACGAGCTGGCGACCGACCTCAGCGGTTCCGGGCGCGGCCTGCGTCAACGCCATCTGCCCGCCGAGCCGTTCGGAGCGCTCGAGGAGGACAACCGCATGACCGACCTCGGCAGACTCGGCCGCGGCGGCCAGCCCGGCGGGACCGCCCCCGACGACAATCACGCGCCGGGCTCGCGATGCACGCGGCGCGGCGGGCATCGTCAGCTCCCGCCCGGTGCGCGGGTTGACCGCGCAGGCGATCGCCGTTCCCGCGTGGTAGTGCGCGATGCACGTGTTGCAACCGATGCAGCGCAGGATCCGGCGACTCGCGCGGGCCTTCGTGGGCAGCTCTGGATCAGCGATCAGGGCGCGCGTCATGCCAGCCGCATCGATAAGCCCGTCGGCGATCAGCCGCTCGGCGTGCTCGGGGTCGACGATGCGCGAGGTGGCGATCAGCGGAGCGCCGAGTCGGAAGCGCCCGACGTGCGCCGCGACCACGTCCTCCTCCAGCGGGGGCGGCGGCACGATTCCCACCGAGCCCAGATACGTCGAGGAATCCCCGAGCGCGACGGACACGTAGTCCACTTCCTCGGAGATCGCCGCTTCTGCGATCGCGAGCCCGCGCTCCGAGTCTCCCGAGACGCGCACGCCGAGACAGAGGTGCGGCGCGGCTGCGCGCACCGCCCGCAACACGGCCACGAGAAACCGCGTCCCGTCAGCCCACTCGTCGCCGCGGCGGTTCAGTGCGGGATCGAAGAACTGCTCGATCAGGTACCGGTGCGCAGCCGAGACCTCGACTCCGTCGAGCCCTGCTTCGGCCGCGAGCGCAGCGGAGTGCGCGTAGCCGTCGACGATGCGCTCCAGGTCGCCGAGCCGCGCGGCGCGGGGCTCGGTGCGAAACCGCGGGCTGGGGACCGGCGAGGGCGCGAGCGCAGCTGGCCGCGGTGCGCTCGCGATCTGCTCACGTCCCCCGTGGAAGATCTGCACGAAGAGCCGCGTCCCGTGCGGCTGCACGGCCGCAGCGACTCGGCGGTAGCCGTCTACGATCTCCGGCAGATACCCGCCGAGCGTGTGGGAGGTCAGCAGGCCACTCTCGTCCACCGCCGTCGCCTCGAGCACTATCAGCCCGACACCGCCACGGGCTCGCGCCTCGTGGTACGCGACGAAGTCGTCCGTCGGCAGGTGCTCGTGGACGAGCGTCGTCTGATGCGCCGTCGAGACGATCCGGTTGGGGATCTCGACCGGCCCGAGCCGGAGAGGGCTAAGAAGCCTCGAGAACACGCTCGAAGGCTGCACGCTCGGCCTCCGTCAACGGACGGGAGCGCGCGGCCTCGCGGTCACGCGCGACGAGAACGGCCTCGGACTCCGCCGAGAGGTCTCCTTCGCGGGTGCGGATCTGCTCATGCAGAGCGATGCTCGAGTTGCCGATGCGCACGAGGCCGCACGAGACCATGACCTCCTCATCGTCGAGACGCAGTTCGCGCCGAAAGTCGATGGCCACGCGTGCGAGGACGAAGTCCCAGGTGTCGCTCACACCCTCGAGAACGCGATCGACCCACTCGTCCCGGCACTCCTCGAGGTAGGTCGCGTAGACCGCGTTGTTGACGTGCAGATAGGCATCAACGTCGCTCCACCGAATCTCGACCCGCTTCTCGTGCGCCATGAGGCGCGATGGTAACCGTGAGAATGCCGCGGTGAGCACCGTTCGCGCACTCGTCCTTCCGAGCTCGCTCGCGATCGTCGGAGCGTCGCCGCGAAATCCAGCGGCCGTGGAGACCGTCGTTCGCACCGGTATGAAAGCCTGGGGCGTCAACCCCAACCACGATCAGGTAGCCGGGCTCCGCTGCTTCCCGAGCGTCGCGGCGCTGCCGGAAGTCCCCGAAGCAGCGCTGCTCATGGTGAATCACGAGCGCGTCGAGGACGCGTTCGAAGAGGCGGCTGCAGCCGGCGTTCGCGCGTTCATCGTCCCCGGCGTGGGAGCCGAGGCCGGTCTCGCCGCAAAGCCGACGACCGAGCGCCTCGCGGCGCGGGCGCGCGAGCTCGGTGCCGTGCTCCTCGGGCCGAACTGCATGGGTGTCGTCGTCCCGGGTGGGCCCGCAGCATGGAACGGCCTTCCGCCGGAGACGACCGCGGCAGGGCACGTCGCCGTTCTCTGCCAGTCAGGGTCGATCGCGGACGCGTTCCTCTCGCTCGGAGGCCGAATCGGCCTCAGGTGCGTGATCTCGTCGGGCGCCGAGGCGGTGACGGACGCCGCCGACTTCGTGTCTTTCCTCGCCGAGGACGAGGAGACGCGAGCGGTCGGGCTCTTCCTCGAGACGATTCGCAGGCCCGATGCATTCGTTCAGGCACTCGCCGCTTGCGCGGAAGCCGGGAAGCCCGTCGTGTGTCTGAAAGTTGGACGCTCGGAGGCAGCCGCACGCGCGGCCCTCTCTCACACGGGTGCCCTCGTCGGATCCGGGCGAGCGTTCTCGGCCGTGCTCCGGAGATACGGCGCGATCGAGGTCGGAGACTTCCACGAGCTCGTGGAGACGCTCGAGATTCTCGGCCGGCGGCGGTGGCCCCGAGGATCGCGGATCGGAACTATCTCGGAGTCGGGCGGCGAGTGCGCGCTGCTGGCCGATCACGCCGAGGCTGCAGGCATTCCCTTCGAGCCGCTCCCGAGCGAGCTCGCGGCGTCGCTGAGCGAAGCCTTCCCGAACTTCCTCGAGCCCGGAAACCCTCTCGACGCATGGGGGATCGCCGACGAGAGCGAGGTCTACCCGCGCTCGCTCGAGCTGATGGCCGACGCGGGCGCTTTCGACATCCTCCTCGGCCAGGCCGACCTCTCACAGTTCCGCGACGTGTCGAATGACGGCTGGTGCGAGCTGACGCTGCGCACTCTTGGAAGTCTTGCGGACAAGCACGACCTCTTTTGCGCGATGACGACCGTCCACACTGCCGATCCGCCTCGCCGGTTCCAGGAGCTCGCGCGTGAGCTCGACGTCCCGCTACTACGAGGTCCGCGCGATTCGATGCAGGCGCTCGCAAAGGTCGTGCTGCGACGCAAGTGGAGGGCGCCAGCGGAGGGCGGCACCGCACCCGACCTCTCCGACCTCCTTGCCCCAGGCTCGCTCTCGGAGCACGAGTCGGCGCTCGTCCTCGAGCGCTACGGCGTCGAGTTCGCCCCACGCCGCCGAGCTGCCGGGCCCGAGGAGGCCGCACGCGCAGCCGACGAGCTCGGCGCGCCGGTCGTCGTCAAGCGGGACGGCCCGGCGCACAAGAGCAGGGAGGGAGGCGTCGTTCTGGACGTCGGCTCGCCCGCTGAGGCAGCGGATGCCGCCCGACATCTCGGCGGCCCGGTTCTCGTCGCCAAGCAAGTCGTCCGCGGCCAGGAGGTGCTGTGCGGCATGACACGAGACCCCGACTTTGGGCCCGTGCTCGTCGTGGGCGCCGGTGGAGGCGCCGTCGAGGAGCTTGCCCAGGTCACCGCCACAGTCCCACCGCTCGACCTCGACACGGCTCGTGAGCTCGTCGCCGATGCCGGCGTGAACGACGTCGCCGACGGTGTCGCACACACCCTCGTCGCGCTCAGCGGGATCGCGACCGCGTACCCCGAGATCGAGTCGATCGACGTCAATCCCTTGATCATCGGCCCCACCGGCGCGATCGCCGTGGACGCCCTCGTCATCGTCGGCGGCTCGGTTAAGGATTGAACAACGGGTCGCTCTGTGCTTGAGTGAGCAAGCCCGAAGCGGTACAAACCACGGGTCACCTGCCGGGGGGCAGAAGGGAGCGATTGGGGATGGCTACGTTTCACCCGCGCGAGTCGCGCTACGCACGGCGGGAGTTCCTCCAGCGCGGTGCCGCTGGAGCCTTCGCGGTCTCGAGCATGGGGACGCTGCTCGCCGCCTGCGGCGGAGGCAACGAAGGCAGCTTCACGCCACCTGAGCTGAACATCGCGCGCCCCGACAATCCCGTCACGCATCCACTCTTCGACGACAACCCGATGATCGCGTCCGGCCTCGAGCCCGAGAGCGGCACGCTGCGCATCTACAACTGGAACGGCTACCTCTGGCCGCGGATCAAGAAGGACTTCGCGAAGGAGTACGGCGTCAAGGTCGAGGAGACGTTCTTCGAGACGATGGACGAGGCGATCACGAAGATCTCGTCGGGCGCGATCGACTACGACGTCTTCTTCCCGACGACGGATCGCATGAGCCGCCTCGTCGTAGGCAAGACGCTCCAGCCGCTGAATCAGTCCTACCTGCCGAATCTCTCGAAGACGGTGTGGCCCGCGTTGCAGGACCCGTGGTACGACAAGGGCTCGCAGTACACCGTGCCGTACGTCACGTGGAGCACAGGGATCGGGTACCGGAACGACAAGACGGATTCCCGCCCCGAGAACTACTCGAACCCGTACGAGATCTACTGGGACGAGGCGAACAAGGGAAAGGTCTACGTCCTCGAAGACAGCCGCGACGCCTTCGGGCACATGCTCCTGAAGAACGGGATCACGAACATCAACACGGAGGATCCCGACGAGATCGAGCTCGCGAAGAACGACCTGATGTCGCTCATCGACGCCGTAAACGTGAAGTACTCGACCAACGACTACACGAACCTCCCCGGCGGTCTCGCCTGGGTGCACCAGATGTGGTCGGGGAGCGCGGTCTCGGCCCAGTACTCCCTCGAAGAGGGTGTCGGCCCAGAGGTGCTCGGATACTGGTTCCCGGTGGACGGACGCGGGACGATCGGGAGCGACATGATCGCCATCCCGAAATCGGCGAAACACCCCGTCCTCGCCCACCATTTCTTGAACTACCTGCTCGACGAGAAGCACGGGTACGACAACTTCGCGAACTACGTCGGATACCAGCCGCCGTTCGTCAAGCTCGATCCCGATCGGCTCGTCGCGGACGAGGTCGTGCCTCCCAACCTGAAGACCGCGATCGTCCGTGAGAGCGACTTCGACCGGGGCTACCAGCAGACCGAGCTGACGCCGACCGGTCAGACGCTGTGGCAGAACGCCTGGGCCGAGTTCATCGCGGGTGCGAGGTAACCCCAAGGGAACGGACGCCTTCTGGGCGGGACTGGCTCTACCCGGCGTCGTCTGGCTCTGCCTCTTCTTCCTCCTCCCTTTCTACGTCATCCTCTGCGTCGCGCTCGGCACCGTCGATCCGATCTTCCAGACGCCGCAGCCCGAGTGGAACCCGCTCGCGTGGAACACGCGTGCCTTCGAGTTCGTGTTCGAGGGCCTCTTCACGAGCGGCGCGGCGTTCCAGACGGTCTTCGTGCGAACGTTCTTCTACGTCCTGATCGCCACAGCGCTCTCGCTCCTGATCGCATACCCGGTCGCGTACTTCGTCGCACGGTACGGCGGCCGCTGGAAGAGCCTCCTCCTCGCCGGGCTCGTCGCGCCGTTCTTCATCAGCTACCTCATGCGGATGCTCGCCTGGATCAACCTCTTGCAAGACGACGGATGGGTGAACGACGTCCTCGTCTGGATCGGGATCCTGGACGCGCCGCGGAACTGGCTCGACGGACGCGCTTCCTCGGTCATCCTCGGCCTCGTCTACGGGTACGTCCCATTCATGATCCTGCCGCTCTACGCGTTCCTCGACCGGATCGACCGGAGCCTCCTCGAAGCAGCCCGTGACCTGGGCGCGAGCCCGTTCCAGGCGTTCCGTCTCGTGACGTTGCCACTGTCGATGCCGGCGATCCTCGCCGGCATCGTGATCATCGCGCTGCCGATGTTCGGCGACTACTACACACCCAACCTGCTCTCGGGATCGCCGCAGACGAGCATGCTCGGGAACGAGATCTACCTGTACATCAAGGGAGGGCAGCAGATACCCGTGGGCGCGGCGCTCGTCGTCGTGCTGATGCTGTTCCTGATGGTCCTCATGGGCTACTACGTCGTCTCGACGGCGAGGGCCCAGCGGAGGCTCGGGAGATGACACATCTGCGCGACTGGTGGGCCAACCCTTGGGGCAAGCCGCGGTTCCTCGTGCTCTTCACCGCGCTCTACCTCGTCTGGTCGATCGTCCCCATCCTCATCGCGATCCGCTTCTCGTTCAACGAGGGTCGCTCACGCTCGACCGCACAGGGCTGGTCGACGCGCTGGTACACGGGCGACCCCGACCTGTCCGTCCTCCACGATCCCACCCTCGGCACCGCGCTTCTCCAGAGCATGCGGCTCGCAGCGATCGCGGTGCTCGTCACCGTTCCGCTCGGCGTCGCGCTGGCAATCGGGTTGACGCGTTGGCGAGGGCGTGGAGCCGGGACGTCCCGGGGAATCTCGCTCGCGACGCTCGTCACGCCCGAGATCGTGATGGGGACAGCGCTGTTCCTCATTTTCGTACATCTGCTGACGTTCATCCCGCTCGGCACTGTCGCCCAATCGATCGGCCACATCACCTTCTCGCTCGTCTTCGTCGTCATCATCGTCCGCGCACGACTTCTTGCAATCGGGCCGGAGTACGAGGAAGCTGCTCGAGATCTCGGGGCGTCCCAGCTGCAGGCACTCCGCCTCGCGCTCCTCCCCATGCTCGTGCCGGCGATCGTGGCGAGCGCGATCATCGTGTTCGCCATCTCGATGGATGACTTCGTTATCAGCCAGTTCCTCTCATCGGGAACCTTGACGGACACGGTTCCGGTACGGATCTACTCGACCGGCCGTAGCGCGCCGACACCCGCGGTGAACGCTCTGGCGACACTGACGCTCGGCTTCACGCTCGTCGTCGCACTCGTCGGCTACGTCCTCTGGAGAGCTGTTCGAGCCGCGAGAGGAGGAACCGGCTCCGCGGTGCAGGAGTTTGCGACCCTGGACGCCGAGCCGCTTCGCTAGAGGCCTAGCACGGCGTCGGCTGCGGCTTCGCCTGACCGAATGCCACCCTCCATGTGCATGTGCCCAAAGCCCGCGATGTCCGCGCACGCCCAGTGGATCGGACCGACTGGCCTACGCAGATCTTCGCCGAAGCGGGTAAGGCCACCGACGCCGAAGGTGGCCGCATAGGCGCCGCGCGTCCACTCCTCGGCCGACCAGTCGGTCTCGATGTAGTCGGTCGCAACCAGCGCGCGCGGGCCGACGAACTTCGCGATGCCCTCGAGGAGGGCGGCCTTGCGGGCGTCCGCGCTCATGCGGGCGGCAGTCTCGGCGTTCTCGCCTGGCAGGAACGTGCACAGGACGCCGACCGACGCGGAGGGGGGCGAGTTGTCGTAGAGCTCGCGGACGAACTGGTGCGGGGCGAACCCCTCCCCGGAGAGGCCGTCGGCGCGCCAGAACGGCTCCTCGTACACGGCCAGGAACTTCACGACGAAGCCTTGAGACGTCGTCTGCTGGAGCCGCATGCGCCAGCCGGGAAGCGCGGGCTCGAACCGGACGGAGCCGGTCAGGTTCGGCGGGATCGCGACAATCACAGCGCGCGACCGAACGCGAACTGCGCCCGCCTCGACCTCGACGCCGGCATCCGACCAGCGAACGGCCCGCACGGGCGCCCCGAGGACGACGCGGTCGCCGAGGCGCTCGGCGAGGCGAATCGGGATCAGCTGCGAGCCGCCGACGACGCGATAGGCAAGACATTGCTCCCCCGCGAAGAGCTCGTAAGTGCCACCGGCACCCGCGATCGCCCAGAGCCCCTGGAGCAACGAGAAGGAGTGGGCGGGCTTCGTCAGGAAGCCGTCGGCGAGGTAGGAGCGGAGATTCTCACGAGCGGTCTCGTCGGCGACCTCACGACGAAGCCATTCGTCGTATGTGATCGTGTCGAGAGCCCTCGCGTCCGGATGCGCCCACGGCGCCTCCGGATCGAGCTCCTTCGCAAGCGCGTCGAGCTTCGCGTCGGCCTCCTTCAGCGCACGCTCGGAGCTCGGAGAGATGCCAGTCTCAGCCCCCGTGTGCCGGTGCGCGCGCCCAGACTCGTCGACGTAGACGTCGTCACCGTCTCGGTAGGCAGGGAAGAGCTCGATGCCAAGCTCGGGGAGAAGCGCGTGCAACCTCGTGTGGTACGGCGCGACCCACTCGCCGCCGAGCTCGTTGGCCTCGCCGCCAATCTCCGTGTTCCAGAGCCGGCCACCGACCCGGCCGCGCGCTTCGAGGACGACGACGCTCCGACCCTCGGCGACGAGGCGCGAGGCGGCAGCGAGACCCGCCACGCCAGCCCCGACAACGGCGACATCGGCTTCGATCAGGCGTGCGTCCATGCTTCCTTGCCGAGCGCCGCCGCAGCGGCGCCTCGACCCGTCCTCACGGCACCTTCCATATAGCCGGCGACCCACTGGTCGGATCCGCAGACGTAGAAGGGTGGATCGTGTGTCCCATGCAGCGGGCCGACCCGGAGCACGTCTCCAGGCCACCACTGCGTCGTGTAACCGAGCGTGTAGGGATCGGTCGCCCAGAGTCGGATGAACGTATGTCGTGGTGCGCCGGCGTCGGGGCCGTACATGCGGACGAGCTCGTCGTGCAGGACGCGCTCACGATCCTCTTCCGCCGTCGCGAGCAGCCACATGACACGCTCGGGCGGAACGAGTCCCGAGAGCACCCCGGGGCGCTGCGGCCACGTCGACGCCAGGAGCTGCTCCCCCTCCGAGAGGCCATTCGCGCCCACATCGGCCCACACCGCGCGGTCGTACACGGTGACGACCTTCGCCGCGCGAGCCTGACGCTGCGCGCGTAGCGAGGCGAGTCGCTCGGGCGCCACCCCCTCGATCCGAATTCCATGGAGCACGCTGACCGGAAGGGCGCAGACGACCGCTTCCGCGCCGACCTCCTCCCCGGAAGCGAGAGTTACGCGGCACCCGCTCGTCGCCACGGAGATCGACGCCACCTCGGCGGCGAAGCGAATCCGACCCTCGAGCTCGGCGCCCATACGAAGCGCGACCTCGGCGCTTCCCTCTGCAACCTGCATTGATTCCCACAAGTCGTACGAATAGAAGCCCGTGTCGCCGACCCCGACTGCTTTTCGCAGCTCGGCCAGGAGCGACGTGCGCTCACTCGAGCCGGCGGCAAGGGAGAGCGCGCCCACCTCGACCGCTCGCACGGTCGACGGCAGCGCGCCCACCGAGCGAAGCCAACTGGCCCAGGACGCGCTGTCAAGGCGAGACGCGTCGGGATGCGACCAGGGATCGTCGGGATCGACGGTCGCTGCAAGCTCGCCGAAGAGCCGCTCCACGCGCTCGTGGTCGGCGCGCTGCTCGGCGGTCGCGAACGGGAACCCATCGTCGGAGCGAAGGAGGCCATCGACCAGGTCGTACGTCGTCGCCCCCTCGACTGCCGTGTACGTCGACGCGAGCGTCAACCCCAGCTCGGCGACGAGGTCGAGATACGACGTATGGGCCTCTCCGACGAGCTCACCCCCGAGCTGCACGGGGCGCCCCGCGTCGACCGAGACCTGCTCGACCCGTCCACCAACGCGATCGCGTGCCTCGAGCACCAGGACGTCAGCGCCGGCGCGGTCGAGATCGCGCGCAGCGGAAAGCCCCGCTAGCCCGGCGCCGAGAACGACGACGTCCGTCATTCGACCACCGGCTCGTCGTCGGCGAGAATCCGCAACGCGTCAGCTGGGAGATGAGCGGTGACGGCTGCGCCGGGGTCGTACTCCTCGACGTCCCCCGAGTTCGCGACGAGCGCTTGCACCCGATCCCCACCGGGAAGTACGACGAACACCTGGGTCGTCGAGCCCAGATAGACGAAGCGCTCGATCGTCGCCGGAACGCGGTTCGTCCCTGCGACTCCGGGCGGCTCGATGCGTACGCGCTCCGGCCGAATCGTGAGTCGAACGACCCCGGCCGCTCCCACATCCCCACGCGTCGCAGCCAACGTGACTCCGCCGACGTCGACACGCCCGCCGTCGACGACACGTCCGCGCATCAGGTTGGAGACGCCGAGAAAGTCCGCGACGAACGCCGTAGTGGGGTGCTCGTACACCTCGCGTGGCGTACCGAGCTGCTCCACCTTCCCGTGCGCCATGACGGCGAGTCGATCGGACATGGTCAGGGCTTCCTCCTGATCGTGCGTCACGTAGAGGAACGTGATCCCGATCTCACGCTGGAGGCTCTTCAGCTCGACCTGGAGGTCGCGGCGCAGCTTTGCGTCAAGCGCGCCGAGAGGCTCGTCGAGCAGGAGCACGGACGGCGAGAGCACGAGGGCTCGCGCCAACGCCACGCGCTGTTGCTGCCCCCCCGAGAGCTGATGGGGCCGGCGCTCGGCGTACCCGCCGAGCCGAACGAGCTCGAGAACCTCCTGGACACGCGCGCGACCTTCGCCCTTGGACATGCTCCTGAACCGAAGTCCGAACGCGACGTTCTGCTCCACGCTCAGGTGCGGAAACAGCGCGTAGCTCTGGAAGACGGTGTTCACCGGCCGACGGTGTGGGGGGATTTCGGTCACGTCGGTGTCTCCGATGACGATGCGCCCGGCGTCCGGTCGCTCGAAACCCGCGATCATCCGCAGCGTCGTCGTCTTCCCGCACCCCGACGGGCCGAGCAGCGAGAAGAACTCACCGCTCTCGATCTCGAGCGAGATGTCGTCCACTGCAGTCACGGAGTCGAAACGCTTGGTGAGCCCCTCGAGAAGCACCGTCTGCGAGCGAAGCGTCATGCCGCGGATCCATCTGCAACAGCGACGAGACGGCGGCCAACGTGCAGGATCTCGTCTACGCGATCGCTCTCGGGACGGGTCGGCGCTTGCTCGATTCCCGCCATCCCGACTATCGTGACTGACAGGACAGTCAGGAGGCAAGTAAGTGGAGACAGCGGAGAAAAACTCGATCGCACCTTTCGAGCACGCGCTCGAGGACGGCTGGACGCTCCCCGCGAGCTGGTACTCGGACGAGCACGTCTTCGCGCTCGAGCGTGAGCGCATCTTCGCCGCGGCCTGGCACTACGCGGGCCCTGCCGAGTGGGTCGCCGACCGCGGGTGCTTCTTCGCGGCACAGGTCGGTCATGTTCCGATCGCGGTTGTTCGGGGCGCCGACGGGACGCTGCGCGGGTTCGTCAACGTCTGCCGGCACCGCGGGCATCTCGTCCTTTCCGGCGAGGGCTGTCGTGAGACCTTGCAGTGCCCCTACCACGCCTGGACCTATGGCCTCGACGGGACGCTGCGCAAAGCGCCGCGCTCCGAGCGCGAGCCCGGGTTCGATCCTGCTGGATTCTCGCTCCTCCCCGTGTCCGTCGGAGCCTGGGGGCCGTTCGTCTTCGTCAACCCCGACCCCGGAGCAGCCCCGCTCGACGAGGTGCTCGGAGAGCTGCCTTCGATCGTCGCCGGCAGCGGGATCGACCTCGAGACCGTGCGATTCCACTCACACCACGAGTGGCCCATCGAGGCCAACTGGAAGGTTGCAATGGAGAACTTCCTCGAGTGCTATCACTGCCCGACGGCGCACCCGGGGTTCAGCAAGGTTATCGACGTCGCGCCCGACGCCTATCGGTTGCAGGTGCACCCGACCTTCTCGAGCCAGGTCGGATCAGTGCGCGAGTCAGCTCTCGCCGGCAACGGCAAGGCTGCATACAGGCCACGCAACGACGTCGCGCAGGCGCAGTACCACTTCCTCTTCCCGGTGACGACGGTCAACATCGCGCCGGGCATCCCGAACATCGGACTCGAGCGCTACGTTCCCGACGGCCCGGCGCGGACGATCGAGGTGACCGACTACTACTTCGGCCCCGATGCCTCGATCGAGGAGATCGAGGAGCTCATGGCGTGGGACAGCCAGGTCGGCGAGGAGGACGTCTCGCTCGTCCAGTCGGTGCAACGTGGGCTCGAGTCGCGGGTAGTGCCGCAGGGCCGCCTGATGGCCGAGAGCGAGCAGCTGATCGCCGACTTCCAGCGCCGCGTCCGCGATGCGTTGTTGGCGTAGACGAAGCTCCTCTTCGGCCCTAACGCACCCTCTCGTCGTAGCAGACGAACTCCAGCAAATTCCCCTCTGGATCGGCGAAGTACAGGGAGCGGACGTGCAACCAAGCGTGTTCTGTCGCCTGAACCTCGAGCCGCAATCCTTCGAGTCGCCTCTTCTCGGTGTCGTAATCGTCAAGCGAGATGTTGAGGGCGATGTGATGCAGCGTCGTCTGTTCCGGGCTGAGCTCTAGAGATTTCGATTCCAGAAAGACGCGGTTGGTCGCGTCGAAGAGGGCGAGATTCTGTGAATGGCCTCCGTAGCCCTCGGCGATTTTGAAGAACACGAAGCTGTCGTCTCGTCTGAGCACGTCCAGGCCGACTACCTCTTCGTAGAACTGGCGCATGGCGTCGAGGTCCTTGACGCGGATGGACACTTCGCCCAGTCCTCGTATTCGGCCATCCACCGTGTTCCTCACAGCCTCTACAGGTTGTCGACAAAGCGGTGACGCGCTTCGTCCAGTGCCGCGCGGATCCCGTCGGGGCCCGGCGCGGGCCGCTTCGATGCCTTGCGCGGGCGCTTGAAGGTTCCCTCGCGAACACTCGACGCGACCTGCTCGTGCGCATCGCGGAAGGGGACTCCCCGCTGCACGAGCGCCTCCGCTGCGTCCGTTGCGAGAAGCAGTGGATCGGCAGCCGCCTTGGCGAGCCGCGCACGGTCGACCTCGAGGCCGCTCACCAGCATGGTCAGCGCTTCGAGCGCGAGCCGTGTGTCCCGCCGGGTCGCGAAGACCGGCGTCTTATCCTCCTGGAGGTCGCGGTCGTAGGCGAGAGGAAGCCCCTTCACCGTTGCCAGTAGGCCGGTGAGCCGCCCGATCGCTGTGCCGGCCTTGCCGCGAGCGAGCTCGGCGACGTCGGGATTGAGCTTCTGCGGCATCATCGACGAGCCCGTCGCAGCTGACTCGGGAAGACGGACGAAGCCGAACTCGGAGGTCGCCCAGATGACGATCTCCTCGCCGATCCGGGAGAGGTGCGTGAAAAGAACCGCAGCGGCGTAGAGGTAGTCGAGAGCGAAGTCGCGGTCGGCGACAGCGTCGATCGAGTTTCGCATCTGGCGAGGTGGCGGAGGCAGCTCGAGCGTTGATCCGGCGAGTGCGCCGGCGCCCAGCGGGCTCTCCGCCGCGGCTTCCGCAGCTGCGGCAAAGCGCGTCCGGTCGCGGTCGAGCATCTCCACCCAGGCGAGCAGGTGATGACCGAGCGTGACCGGCTGGGCGCGCTGCATGTGCGTGTAGCCGGGCATGACGGTCTCCGCCTCGGACTCGGCGAAGGAGAGGACGACCAGCGCGAGCGCATCGATCGCCTCGCGCGCCTGCGCACATGCGTCGAGCACGTAAAGGCGGAACGCTGCGGCGACTTGGTCGTTCCGCGACCGGCCGGCGTGGATCTTGCGGCCGACGTCTCCCAGGAGCCGCTCGATCGCGGTGTGGACGTCCTCGTCGGAGTCGAGGTAGCCAGACGGATCCTGTGCGATCTCGGCTAGGCGAGCCTCGACCTCGTCCAGCTCGTCAGCCGTGAGCAGCCCGGCGGCGGCCAGGCGACCCGCGTGCTCAGCGGTTGCCTCGCAGTCGTACGGCAGGAGCTCCGCATCATCGGCGCGAAGGAACTCCCAGACCTCTTGGTCGAGTGCTCCCTCGACCCGTCCCGCCCACGTGGTCACGCGGGCGATTATGCCCGGCTCAAGGCGCGGGCGCGGGCCGCGTGCAGCTCGGTCTCGAGCGACGAGATCCGGATGAAGCCCTCGGCCGCATCGTGCGGGAAGGTCTCTCCCGTCCCGTACGAGGCGAGATCGGCCGCATAGATCATGTGCGGGGAGCGCCTGCCCGTCACGACGGCGGCGTTCGGGCGAAGCTCGAGCCGAACCTCTCCCGTCACGAGCTCCTGCGTCGAGTCGACGAAGGCGTCGATCGCCTCGCGCGCCGGGCTGTGCCAGCGGCCCTCGTAGACGATCTCCGTCCAGCGCTGCTCGAGCGGTCGCTTGAGCCGCCCTTCGTCCTTCGTCAGCACGACGTCCTCGAGAGCAGAGTGCGCAGTGATGAGCATGATCGCTCCCGGTGCCTCGTACACCTCGCGGCTCTTGATCCCGACTGCTCGGTTCTCGATCATGTCGATCCGCCCGATGCCGTACGCGCCAGCCAGGTGGTTGGCGCGCATTATCAACTCGGCGAGCGGGAGCTCCTCGCCGTCGATCGACACCGGGAGACCTCGTTCGAAGCCCACGATCACCTCGATCGGAGGGGGCGCAGTCGACGGATCGGACGTGAGCGCATACGGCTCGTCCGGCGGCGCGTTCCACGGATCCTCGAGCACACCTGCCTCGATGGCGCGACCGAAGAGGTTCTCGTCGATCGAGTAGGGCGACGACTCCGTTTGAACGACCGGGATCCCCTTGGCAATCGCGTACTCGATCTCCTCGTCCCGCGCCCAGATCTTGTCTCGCAGCGGCGCGATCACCTTCACGCCGGGGTAGTGAGCCTTGAACGCCAGCTCGAAGCGAAGCTGGTCGTTCCCCTTACCCGTGCAGCCGTGGACGACGCCGTGGACGACAGCTTCGGCGCCGAGCTCGAGCGCGATCTCGGCGACCGCTCCGGCAATGACGGGGCGCGAGAGCGCCGAGACGAGCGGGTACTTCCCTTCGTAGAGCGCGTTCGTGAGGATCGCCCGCGCGCATTGCTCGTCGGCGAACGCGTCCTTTCGGTCGACGAGCAGGACGTCGTCGGCGCCTGCGGCCTTCGCGCGCAGGATCGATTCCTCGAGATCGAACTCCTGTGCAAGGATGCACGACGTGTCGAGCCCTCCGGAGTAGGCAACGACAGCGGTTCTGCTCATGCCGCACCTTGGAGCAGGTGGCCGGAGAGCTCATCTCGAAGCACCGTTGCCGAGATCCCGTCTCGACAAGCCACGAAGATCATGTTGTCGCCCGCGATGGTGCCGGCGACTCCGGGATGGGCAGCCTCGTCGATGGCCTGCGCGAGCGCGTTCGCGTAGCCAGACGGTGTCGTCAGGACGACGAGCGGTCCCGCGGCTTCCGCGCCGATGGCGTACCTGCGCATCGCGGCCGCGAGCGCGCGCAAGCGGTCCCCGTCCGTTGTCCCGGGGGGTGCATAGACGAGACGCCCGCTCGGCGCCCGCACCTTGACGAGCCCGAGATCCGCGATGTCCCGCGACACCGTGGTCTGCACCACCTCGAACCCCGCCTCCTTCAGCGCCGAAGCGACCTCGGCCTGTGTCGAAAGAGCACGATCCCGCACCAGTTCGAGGATTGCATTCTGTCGCTCCCGACGATTCATAGTATGCAAAACCTTAGCACGATATGCATTCCTTGTAACAGACTGTTACTTGGTCTGAGGGCTGCCCGCTCCAAGCGCGGACTCCAGGATCGCAAGCGCCTCGTCGACGTCCTCGGAGCCGATCGTCAGCGGCGGGGCGAGCCGCACGACGTCGGCGCCTGCGGTCAAGACGAGCAGCCCGCGCTCGCGACACGCTTCGACGATCTCGCCTGCGGGTCGATCGACGATGGCGCCGAGCAGAAGCCCTCGGCCGCGAACCTCCACCACTCCAGGAAGTGCGGCGAGCCCGCGGGCGAGAGAGGCTCCATGCACCGTAACGCGACCGAGAAGGTCATCGTCGATCGCATCGACGACAGCACACGCCGCCGCACACGAGATGGGATTCCCGCCGAACGTCGACCCGTGATCTCCCGGGGAGAACGCGCCGTCGGCTTCCTCGGCGACGAGCAGCGCGCCGATCGGAAGCCCGTTCGCGAGTCCCTTCGCCAGCGTCACGAGATCGGGCCGTACACCGAGCTGCTCGAACGCGAAGAACGATCCGGTGCGGCCGACTCCGGTCTGAACTTCGTCGAAGCCGAGGAGCGGCGCGAGAGCGACCGCAGCCGAGACGAACTCGCGATCGAGCGGGATCACGCCGCCCTCGCCGAGGATCGGCTCGAGCAGGATCAGCCCGACCTCGGCGTCGACCGCAGCCTCGAGCGCCTCGATGTCGTTCGGGGGCACGAACCGAACACTGGGAACAAGGGGCTCGAACGCCTCGCGCTTCGCCGGCTGACCGGTTACGGAGAGCGCGCCCAGTGTCCGCCCGTGGAAGCTCCCTTCGAGAGCGACGATGCCGGGCTTGCCGGTGGCCTTGCGCGCGTACTTGAGAGCCGCCTCGATCGATTCGGCGCCCGAGTTGCACAAGAACGCTTTCGCGCCGCCGAAGCGCTCGGAGAGTCGCCCCGCGAGCTCCTCGGCCGGCTCGGTGCGATAGAGGTTCGAGGCATGCCACAACCGCCCGAGCTGCTCCTGGGCGGCAGCGAGAGGCGCGGGGTGACAGTGGCCGAGAGCGACGACCGCGATGCCGCCGCCGAAGTCGAGATATTCGCGGCCGTCCGAGTCCCAGACCCGTGCTCCCTCGCCTCGAACGATCGTCAGATCAGCCCGCGCGTACGTCGGCAGCAGCCGGTCGAGGCCTTGTAACAGACTGTTACTTGGAGCGCTCACGCCACGACCGCCGTCTCTCCGATCTCGGTCCGAATACCGAGACGGGCCGCGCGAACCGCTGCAAGGAGCTTCGGAACGATGCCGCCGTCGAAAGCACCGGAACCGAGCAGCTCGTCGGCGAGATCGGCGTGCAGACAATCAACGACCGCGCCCTCGACATAGACCCCGGCGACATCGGACACGAAGATGATCCGGTCGGCCTCGAGCCCGGCCGCGAGGGCCGTCGCCGCTTCGTCGGCGTTGACGTTCAACGGGCCGACGGCGATGGGGGTGACGACTGGGATGCGCCGCCTGGCGAGCGCACTCTCAACGGCGGGCGGCCGGCTCGGCAGAGGCTCGCCGACGAGGCCGAGCTCGGGAAGCAAGCGTGCGCGAAGACCGATCTCGTCTCCGACGAGAGGTAATGCCGCGGGACCGAGTGCGGCGGACACCTCGGCCCCGACGGCTACCAACGACGCTCGCACGACGGCGAGAGTCGCTGGATCTGTGACGCGACGACCTGCGCTGAACCTGACCGGAATCCCTCGCGCGCGCAGCTCGGCCGTGATTTGTGGTCCCGCACCGTGAACGACGATCACCTCGTTCCCGGCGTCGTGAAGCTCGACGGCGTGCCGCGCAGCGGCGGTCGCGACGCGTCCGCCGAGCTTGAGGACGACGCGTGTCACGTCGTGTACTCCGCGTTCAACCGGACGTAGTCGTACGTCAGGTCGGACGCCAGGTACGAAGCCTCCCCTGAGCCCAGCCCGAGGTCCAACCCGATGGATACGCCAGCGCCCGCGAGACGCGGAAGCGCTCCCGTGGGCGTGCCACGCTCGAAGACCGCGGTGTCGTCGAACGTCATCGAGAGGCGGTCGACGTCGACGCGTGCGAAGCCGCCGTTCCAGGGGGCGGAGCCGGCGGCAGCGAGCACCCGTCCCCAGTTCGGGTCGTGCCCGAACGCGGCCGTCTTGACGAGGGGCGACGTCGCGATCCGCCGTGCCACGGCAACCGCCTCGTCGTCCGTGGCGGCTCCGGACACGTGGATCTCGAGGAGAACGGTCGCTCCTTCGCCGTCCTCGACGATCTCGCGAGCGAGCGCGGCGCACACGTCTCCCAGAGCCACACCGAACTCCTCGTCTCGGCTGGAGCTCCGGGTGACCTTGCTCGCACCGTTTGCGAGGAGCACGACCGCGTCGTTGGTCGAGCACTCGCCGTCGACCGAGATGCGGTTGAAGCTCGCGTCTACCGCAGGGCGGAGGAACTCGATCGCCTCTCCGGGAGCGAGCGGGTAGTCCGTGGTAATGACGGCGAGCATCGTCGCGAGGCGCGGATGGATCATTCCGGCCCCCTTTGCCATGGCTCCGACGACGAACCCGTCCGCGACCACCGACGCCTGCTTCGGTCCGCGGTCGGTCGTGAGGATCGCGGTGGCAGCAGCGTCCCCGCCATCTTTACCGAGCAACGCCGCGGCATCTCGGACACCGCTGACGACCCTTTCGATCGGGAGCGGTACGCCGATCACACCCGTCGAAAGAACCACGATCTGCTCAGCGTGGAGGCCGAGAGCCCGTGCCACCTCCTCGGCGGTGCGCTCCGCGTCGGCGATTCCGGCTGCGCCAGTCGCTGCGTTTGCGGAGCCGGAATTGACGACGACGGCCTGTGGCTCCGCGACCGCGAGGTGTCGCTGCGAAACCACCACCGGTGCAGCGAGAACGCGGTTCGTCGTCCAGACAGCCGCCCCCACAGCCGGACCGACAGAGCGCACGAGCGCGAGATCGGGACCCGAGCGCCGGATGCCTGCATGGACGCCGCTGGCTTCGAACCCCTGCGCCGCAGTGACAGAC
>JAERMP010000287.1 GCA_016844515.1 Thermoleophilia bacterium
AGCATCCCTGTCCCGCATTGCTTCGAGCTGACTCAGCGCGGACTCGGTCGACGGCCCGCAGACGATGCGATAGTCGCGCGCATAGCGCTGGAGCTCGCCCGTGATCCGCTCGAGCGCCTCCGGGTCCTCGTCGACGGCAAGGATGAGCGGCAGCTCGCTCACGACGGTATGCGCTCGGGCTCTGCGATGAACTCGGCCAGTCGCCAATCGCCGTCCAGCCCTTTCAACGTATGGGTGCCACGATCCTCGAACTTCAAGCCCGAGGCGCCCGCGAGAGCCCGGGTCAGGTCCGAGACGAGGATCTGACCCGCTCCGGCGGCCGCCATGACCCGAGCCGCCTCGTGCACGGTTACCCCGCGAACGTCGTTGCCGACGAGCTCGACCTCACCGACATGCACACCAGCTCGAATCTCGAGACCGTGACTTCGGGCCGCGCGCCGAGTAGCTGCGGCGCAATGGAGCGCCCGAGCGGGACCGTCGAACGTCGCGAGCATGCCGTCACCCGTCGTTGAGACCTCGCGACCGCTGAAACGCTCGAGCTCGGCCCTCGTCGCCTCGAAGTGCCCCGAGAGAAGATGCCGCCAGCGAGCGTCTCCGAGCTCAGCCGCCCTTGCCGTCGAGTCCACGAGATCCGTGAACAAGAGGGTCATGAGAACACGGCTGTGGATTCCCGTCGGGAACCCTGCCCACGCACGAATACCCGTCCACTCGACATTCACACAGGGCTCATCGCCGACGGTGAAGCCGTCGTGACCGGGCGGAATGTCGAAGACGTCGCCCGCGCCGAACTCGGCGCGCGTCCCGTCGGAAAAGTCGATACCGAGCCTCCCAGACACGATGAATCCGACATGGCGAGCCTGGCACCACTCCCCTCCGACGGTCGGACGAACGTGTACAGACCAGCGCCATCCGGGCTCCGATACCAACTCGCCGACGGTCAGATCGCCGAGCTCGACGATTCGAGTTCGGATGAGCGGAAACTCGACGACGTCGTCGGGCCTCTCGAAGCTCTTGGAGAGAGCCTCGGCCATCTGGCCTAGCGAGCGCTGACCGTGTCGCCGACGTCCGCGATCGCGCGCATCGCCTGCGCAAGCGCGATCGGAATCGTCGCGATGAACACCGCCACCGGCAGCCCGATGAGGAGCACGCCCATCGTTTGCCAGAACCCGTCAGCCTCGAACGCCAAGACGATCGCTCCGACCGCGGCAATGATCATTCCGAAGACACCGACGAGCGTCGCGATGAATGCCCATGCGCGAAGCGTCCCGTATTGAGTCATCTCTCCAGCCTCCTTTGTCGTGTACCAGCTTCTTGGTCGAGATTATCCCGCTTGCGAGTGGATCGCTCGAACATGGTCGATGGTGTCCGTCTCGCCGGCGCTCTTGTCCGGCCGGTAGCCCTTGACTCGAGCAAATCGCAGCGCGACGCCTCCCGGATAGCGCGGGCTCGTCTGCACGCCGTCGAACGCGATCTCCACCACGAGCTCCGGGCGCACGTAGACCGTGGTGCCGTCCCGGTGGGTCTCGAGCGTGAGCAGCGCCTTTGTCTGCCAGGCGAGCATCTCATCGGTCATTCCCTTGAACGTCTTTCCCAGCATCACGAAGGCTTCGCCCCCGGGATCTCGCGCGCCGAGGTGAAGGTTCGAGAGCTTGCCCTGGCGGCGCCCGTGACCCCACTCGGCGGCGAGGACGACTAGATCGAGCGTGTGCGCGGGCTTCACCTTGAGCCAACCTGCCCCCCGCCTGCCAGCCTCGTACGGCGCGTCGAGGGCTTTCACCATGACCCCTTCGTGCCCGCGCGCGAGCGCGTCCTCGAGGAACGCCCGTGCAGCAACTGCATCGTCCGTCACGATTCGTGGCACGACAAGCAAAGGGGGAAGGTGTTCGTCCAGCGCGGCGAGCCGCTCGCCCGCAGTTCGATCGATCAGGTCCTCACCGTCGGCGTGGAGGCAATCGAAGAACAAGGCCGATAGCGGCGTCGTGTGCCGGAGGTCGTCCACCGCGACCTTGGTTCCAAAGCGGCTCATCGTCAGTTGGAACGGGTGAGGCCGCCCGTCATCGCGGAGCGCGATCGCTTCTCCGTCGAGCACGAGCGTCGTCGCCGGCAGGGCGAGGATCGCCTCGGCGATCTCGGGCACCCGATCGGTGATGTCTGCGAGGTTCCGCGTGAAGACCCGTACGTCGCCGGCGACGCGGTGCACCTGAATCCGAGCGCCGTCCAGCTTCCACTCGACCGCCGCCTGGCCGACGCGCTCGAGTGCCTCCTCCACGTCGTCGGCCGTCTGCGCGAGCATCGGCTTGACAGGATGAAGCGGTGTGAGGCGGAACCGGGCCAGGCCATTTCGTCCCTGAGTCAGCGCTGCCTCCGCGATCGTCGGTAGATCCCCTGCGAGCATCGCCGAACGTCGCACATCGGCCGCGGGGATGCCGGCCGCCTTGGCCACGGCATCCACCATCAGACCCTCGAGCGCTCCCTGGCGCAGCTCTCCAACCAGGAGGCTTGCGAGGAATCGCTGCTCCGGCTCGGTCGCGCTACCGAACAGGCGCGAGAGCTCTTCCGCGCGAGCCGCCCGCGAGCCCGGACCGGCGATGGCCTGAAGCCGAGACAGGGCTGTATCGACCTCGAGCAGCTCGAGCGTCGGAGGCGGCTCAGCGGGTGGAGGAACCTCGCGCAGAGCCGCCCACCCCACTCCGATCGTCCCCTGCGGCAGCTCGCCGGAGAGGTATGCGACCGCCATCGAGATCTCCTCGGCGCGTGCCTGAGTGAGGCAGTCGGCGAGCCGGGCGACCTTCGCCAGCCGGGCGGAGGTCGCCGCGATGTCGT
>JAERMP010000288.1 GCA_016844515.1 Thermoleophilia bacterium
CCGTCGGGGTGATCGAACACCTCGATCCCGACCGGGACGTCATTTTCTCGAACCACCGCTGCCATGGCCACTACCTCGCGTTCACGGACGACGCGTTCGGTCTGCTCTGCGAGGTGATGGGGAAGGCGCCCGGCGTCTGCGGGGGCAAGGGCGGGAGCCAGCACCTGTGCAAGGGCAACTTCTACTCCAACGGCGTCCTCGGGAGCATCGTCCCCGTGGCCACTGGGATCGCGCTCGCGGAGAAGAGGAAGGGTACGGGGGCGGTTTCGACGGTCTTTCTCGGTGACGGAACGCTCGGGGAGGGTGTGACCTACGAGTCGCTCAATCTCGCCTCGGTCTGGAAGCTGCCCGTCCTCTTCGTCGTCGAGAACAACCACTACGCACAGTCCACCCCGATCGAGCTGGTGCTCGCCGGGTCGATCCCTGCGCGCGGTGCCGCCTTCGGCGTTGAGACGGTTGAGCTCGACACGACCGATGTCGAGCTCATTCACGATGCGGCGGGGCGTGCGATCGCCAGGATCCGCGAGACAGGCGAGCCCTTCTTTCTCGTCCTGAACACCTACCGCTTCAGCCCGCACTCGAAGAGCGACGACCAGCGCGACCCGGCCGAGATCGAGGAACGGCGAAAGCGAGACCCACTTCTCGTTGCGGGCGCCCGGCTCGGCGACGACGAACGCGGCGCGATCGAAGCGCGATGCGAGCAGCGGCTCGCCGAGACGGTCGAGGCTGCCGAGGCGGCTCCCGCCGCTACACCGGAGGCCGCGTGACGAGCGCACAGCCCAAGCGCTGCGTCCAGGTGCTGAACGACGCGCTGCACGAGATCTTCTCCGCGCGCGACGACGTCTGCCTGCTCGGGGAGGACATCCTCGACCCGTACGGCGGCGCTTTCAAGGTGACGCAGGGACTCAGCGACGGCTACCCGGACCGCGTCTTCACGACGCCGATCAGCGAGGCGTCGCTCTTCGGCGTAGCCGCCGGGATGGCACTCCGCGGGCAGCGACCGATCCTCGAGATCATGTTCGGAGATTTCATCGCCCTCGGCTTCGACCAGATCGTCAACGGCATCGCGAAGTTCCGGGAGATGTACGACGACCAGGTGACGGTGCCGCTGGTGGTCCGCACGCCGATGGGGGGCCGGCGCGGGTACGGCCCGACGCACAGCCAGTCGCTCGAGAAGCTCCTGCTCGGCGTGCCGAATATCTGCGTGGTCGCGGCTAGCGAGTGCCACGACCTTCGCGCGCTGTTTACCCATGCCGTCGAGGACGACCGGCCCGTGTTCTTCATCGAGAACAAGCTCATGTACGGCCGAGTGAACCGGCGTCCCGAGGACGGTCACATCGGCGAGCTCGCGGTTCGGGAGAGCGGCAGCCGGTATCCGGCCCTCACCTTCTCGGGGACGGACTTCACCGAGGCGTCCGCCACGATCGTCACCTACGGCGGGATGGTCCCGGTCGTCCTCGATGCGGTCACCGAGTTGATCTTCGAGCACGAGATCTTCTGCGAGGTCGTCGCCCTCTCCCAGTTGCTCCCGATGGAGCTCGACGCCGTCTACGAGTCCGTCGGACGCACCGGCGCCCTCGTCACCGCCGAAGAGGGAACGCTCACCGGCGGTTTCGGGGCCGAGATCGCCGCGCGCGTGCAAGCCGCAGCCTGGAGCGATCTTCGCGCACCGGTCCAGCGCGTCGCGGCGCGTGACGGGATCATTCCTTCGGCCCGTCCGCTCGAGGACGCGATGCTTCCGAGCGTCGACGACGTTGTGGCCGCGGTCGCCGCGCTCGAAGGCGTGAGACAGTAAGGCCGTGCTCGAGATCGTTCTCACGCGGGAGGACGCGAACACCGAGTTCGCGCTCCTGGCGGAATGGCTGGTCGAGGATCGAGCCGAGGTGAAGCAAGGCCAGCCGGTCTGTGTCGTCGAGACGACGAAGGCCACCGTCGAGATCGAGTCGCCGGGCCCCGGGACCATCGTCCAGCTGTTTCCCGAAAACGCAGAAGTGGAGCTCGGCAAGACGATCGCCTACGTGGCGGAGACTGCCGACGAGCTTGCCTCGATCGACGCTGAAGCGACCGCGAAACCCGCGCCCAAGCCGGCTGCGGGCGACCGCAAGGCGACTCGGAAGGCAGTCGAGCTCGCCGAGCTCCACGACATCGACCTCTCGACGATCGACAAGCGGGGATTCATCACCGAGAAGGACGTCGAGGAGCTCATCGCGCGACAGAAAGCTGCCGAGTCGCCCGAGCCGGAGCCACTCCTCGCGGGCGTCTCCACCGAAGGTGTCACGCTTCCGGCCTCGTTCGACCTGGACGAGAGCATCGGCGCACTCGACCCCGGCTTTCTCGACTCGCTCCGCGCCGACCCGGACGCTTTCCGCGCCCTCTCGTCCGACGAGAAGGTACGCGCGCTGCGCGAGAGCGGCGCCCAGATCGGCGAGGGCGTCGAGCTCGGCGAGGGCACGCTCGTCAGCGCGCCTCGCGTAGTGATCGAAGACGGCGTGCAGATCGGGCCTCGCGGGACCGTGATCTGCGAGGAGGTCGTCGCGATCGGCGAGCTGTCCCAGTTCGGCGCGGACCTCGAGCTTCGCTGCCGGCGTGCATTTCTCGGTGCGGGAATCTGGGCAGGGCGGTCGATCCGATTCGGCGGCGGCGGGCATCGCGATCCCTGGGCCACGCTCGCCGTCGGCGACCTCGCGTTCGTCGGCGACGAGGCCTTCGTCAACGTCTGCCGGCCGGTGCTCATCGGCCGCGAGGTCTTCCTGACGATGCGCGCGATCATCGTCACGCACAACATCGGGCACTCCGTCCTCGAAGGATTCGAGAACCGCT
>JAERMP010000107.1:0-6392 GCA_016844515.1 Thermoleophilia bacterium
GCTGCGACGGGGCCGCCCTTGACGAGTCCTACGGTGCAGAAGGGCTGGTTGTCGAGCGCCTCGACCGTCTTCTCGTAGGCCTGCTGCGCCTCCTGCTCGACCTGCGCAGCGGCATCCGAGGCGAGGAAACCGGCATGCGAGGCGAGTGCCTCCTCGAGCACCGTCACCGCGTGGAGCGTCCCGCTCGGAGCCCGCAGCACGAGCCCCTGCTGGAGGGCTTCGAATCCGAAGTCGCTTCCGTCGACCCCGACGACAATGCGGTCAAAGACTCCCACGCGTTCGACGCTACTACGAGACCGCCGAGGCTGCATCGTGGACGGCACTGACGGGGGTGCGGTAAACGACGGACTCTAGTGGTCTCTCCGAGAAATACGCCACCCCTTCGCGCGGCTGCGAACACAGCTCATGCCGTCGTCCTCAGTCGGCCACATACCTTCTGGTATGCGGCCTCCCTGCGTCCTAGGCCTGCTCGGTTCTCGCCGGTGAATGGGCACCGGACTTCCCGAAGAAACCACTAGCCTCCGGAGATGGCTCGGTACTGGCCGTCCCTCCTGCTGCTTGCCGCGATCTGGGGCGGGTCGTACCTCTTCATCAAGGTCGCGGTCGAGGACATTCCCCCTGCCGCGATGACCGAGATCCGGCTCCTCTCGGCAGCTGCCCTCCTTACCGCCTACGTCGCCGTACGGCTCGGTGGAGGCGGCGCCCTCCGCGAGCTGAGGGCGGCATGGAAGCCATGCCTCGTGCTCGGGACGATCAACGCTGCTCTCCCCATGACACTCGTCGCCTGGGGCGAGACGCACATCGACTCGAGCGTCGCCGCGATCGCGCAGTCTTCCGTGCCGATCTTCGTCGTGCTCCTGAGCCTGCGCTTCCTTCCGCACGAGCCGCTCGGGGTGGCGCGCATCTCCGGCCTCGTCATCGGGCTCGTCGGGGTCGCACTCATCACCGGCGTGCACCCGGATGGCGGCGCGTGGGCGGCTCTCGGAACACTTGCGGTGGTCCTGTCGTCGGTCTCGTATGCAAGCGGTGGCGTCTACGGCCAGCTGCAGGTGCACGGGACGCCCGGCCCCGTGCTGGCGGCCGGCTCCATGATCGCGGGAGCGCTGGTGCTGCTGCCGTTCGCGCTCGCAAACCCGCCGGTAGAAGCCCCTGGGACAACCGCCGTTGCGGGGCTGGCGGCGCTGATCCTCCTCCCCACGGTCCTCGGCCAGCTTCTCCTCTTCCGGATGCTGCGTCTCTTCGGGAGCCGCCGGATGTCGCTCGTTACCTACCTGATGCCCGGGTTCGCGCTCGTATATGGCGCCATGCTGCTCGACGAGCCCATCACCGCGGCGGCGTTGGGCGGGCTCGCACTGATCCTCGGAGGAGTCGCACTCGCGTCCGGCCAGCGCCTGCTCGGACGGGAACCGTCGAGAGGCAGCGAGCCCGAGCCCTCCCGACCGGCGACGGTTGAGGCCAAGTAACAGACTGTTACTTAGCCTCGGCAATGCGATAGTGGCCGCGTGAGCGTGACCATTCGGCGGGCGCGGGCGGACGACGTCGACTTCCTCGTCGAGCTCGTGACCCACGAGGACGTCGAGCCGTTCCTCGCCGCGATCAGGGCCAAGGGCCGCGACGAGATCCTCATCGAGATCGAGCGCTCGGAGACCGATCCCGAGGCGTTTGGCGTCTTCGTCATCGAGGTCGAGGGCGAGCGCGCGGGGACGATGCGGTTCGAACGCGCGAACCAGCGGAGTCGCATCGCGGCGCTCGGCGGACTTGCCGTCCATCCGAGCTTCAGAGGCGGCAAGGTCTCGGACACTGCTGCTCGACTCTTCCAGCACCACCTGGTCGAGGATCTCGGCTTTCATCGCCTCCAGCTCGAGATCTACGGCTTCAACGAACGCGCGATGCGCCACGCCGAGCGGGCGGGATTCGTCCGCGAAGGCGTTCGCCGAAAGGCGTACTGGCGAAACGACGAGTGGGTTGACGGAGTGCTCTACGGGCTCGTCGCCGAAGACCTCGACGACGAGTCGTGATTCCCGTTCGTGTTCGTCTGCGCGACGGCCAGTAGGAGCGCCTCGCGCACCCATTCTGCGTCCGGCCAGCCGGCGAGCCCGCGATCGGTGCGATACAAGCGATCGGCGAGCGTGAACTCGGTGTGTCCATTCAGCCGCTGGTCGACGTCACGCCCCTCCACCCGCACCGTCGGCGAGCCGAGAAACCGCCGTTTCCGCGCCTGTGCCTCCGAGGTCATGTCGACGACCTCGATCTCGACGGGCACGCCCGTCTCCGCAACCACCTTCTCGACGACCACGATGGCCATTCCCCGGCTCGGACAGTCCTTGCGCGCAAGGATCTCTATCCGTACCGGTCCGTGAGACTCGGTACTCAAGCCAGCCCCCCTCCCCAGGTGAGCATCAGCACTACCCCCTGACGCTACGGCCGCACGGGTCGTTGGCAATCCCTCGAACGAGGGAATGCGCCTCCTCAGCGCGTCGCCGCGCAGACCGCCGTCGTCCACCCGTGCAGCGCGCGTGCTCGCCGGTAATAGCGATGGAGGCCCGTCTCGAGCGCGAAGCCGATCGCGCCGTGGACCTGGTGCGCACTCGCCGTGACCTCGCAGCACGCCGCCCCTGCCCAGAGCAGCTCGGGCGCGGGGAGGCTCCGCTCGTCCGTGGCTGACGACCAGGCGAGCAGGGTCAATGCGTCGACCGCGAGGGCAGCATCCGCCAGGCGCGACTGAACTGCGGGGAGCGCGGCGAGCGGCGCTCCGAACTGCTCTCGTGTTCGGGCGTGTGCGACCGCGAGCTCGAGAGCACGGCCGGCCAAGCCCGCGAGATATGCAAGGGTCGCGGCGCTCCAGGAGTGCCAGCACGCCGCGGCGGCCACCGGCTCGAGCTGTCCTCCGATCACAGCGTCGACCCGCACCGTCCCGCTTCCGTCGAGCGTCGTCTCGGGACGGGCCTCCGAGCGCGGCGTGCCGAGCGCAAGCCCGTTCCGCCGGAGGGGCAGCGCAAGCGATCGTGCGTGAAGTCCATGACGCGCCCGACCCTCTACCGCGAGCGGCGCGCCCAATGTCACTTCGTCGATCAGGCAGGCCGGCACGGCGGCGCGGCCGAGCTCGAGACCTCCGGCAACCGCAGGGCCGAGAAGATCGCTGCTCGACCAGAGCTCGGCCCAGCCCGTCGCGGCGAGACGCTCCGCGAGCGCGTCGTCGCGGTCGTCCTGCCAACTTCCGAGCTCCGGTTCTCGCGGCGGCTCCCAGTCGCCGATCGCCGAACGCACGGACTCCGCGAACAGCCGGAGATCGTCCGTCACCTCGAATCTCATCCGAGCGACCCCAGTACGGCCTCTGTGTCTGCGCCGAGCTCCGGAGCAGCCTCCACAGCGCGAGCCTCGTCGCCGACCCGGATAAACGGAGCCAGGAGGCGAACGTTCCCGAGGCCCGGTTGCACAACGTCGCCGACGAGTCCGGCCGCCGCGACCTGCGGGTCGGCGTACACGGATTCGCGGGTCTGAACGACGCCGCAGGGAACGCCCGCGGACTCGAGCCGTTCGAGCCACTCCGACGTAGGGCGACCCGCGATCGCCCGCTCGATCTCGGCGACGACCGCCTCCTTCGCAGCGAGGAGTGCCGGATCGTCGGGAACGAGGTCGGGCGCCTCCACGGTGTCGTCCTCGAGCCCGAAGGCAGCGAGGAATGCTCGCCGCTGTGCCAAGTTGAGACACGCGACGGCGAGAAACCCGTCGGCTGCTTCGAAGCAGCGGTAGTACGGGTTCATGGCGACACCTCCGGCGATCTCTGCAGCGCGCGCGTCGAGGTGAGCGCGATCGACGGGGCGAATCTCGGACTCGTCGTCCTCGCCCGACAACCAGACGAGATCCTGGAGCTGCACGGCCATCGCCGCAGCCAGGAGCGACACCTCGACCAACTCCCCCACGCCCGACTCGCGTGACGGAACGAGAGCGGCGAGAACTCCGGTCGCGAGCAAGAAACCGGCGGTGAGGTCGGCCATCGGGATGCCACCGGCATCTCCGGGCGACGCGTGCGCGGTTAGAAGGCCCGCTCGTGCCTGCGCGACAAGGTCGTAGGCCGGAGTCCCCGCCAGCGGTCCTGTTGCGCCGAACGAGCTGACGAAACCGACGACGACAGCCGGATACGACGCGTGGACGGTGTCCCAGTCGAGCCCAAAGCGACGAGCCCGCTTGGGAGGGAAGTTGTGCAGGACGATGTCGGCCGACTCGAGCAACCGCTTGCTCGAGCGGCGTCCGTCCTCGGTCTTGAGATCGACGGCCACCGACCGCTTCCCGCGATTGAGCGGGATGAAGTACCTCCCGACGCCGGGAGCCACCGGCATCACGTACCGATACGCGTCTCCTGCGGGTGGCTCCACCTTGATCACGTCCGCACCCAGATCGGCCAAGAGCACGCCGCAGAGAGGGCCGGCGACGTACTGCGCGTACTCGACGACGCGCACACCTTCGAGGGGCAGACTCACCTGAGACCAAGCCCCCTGCGCGCGATCACGAGCTGGAGGATCTCGGCCGAGCCGCCCGAGATCGTCGAGCCGATCGAGGCCCGGTACAAGCCACCGATCCTCCCCTCGAGCGGCGCCGAGAGGTTGCCGTCCGACAGCCCCTCGAGTCCGAGCAGGTCGACCGCCTCCCGTGCCAGCCGCTGCGCGAGCCGCGCACCTGCGAGCTTCGCCATCGCCGACGCCGAGGCTGCGGGCTCACCGCGGTCGAGCAGCTCTGCGGCGCGCAGTGACAGAAGGCGCGCGCCCGCGAGCTCGCCGCGAAGGCTTCCGATGCGGCGCCAAGCCGGCTCGAGCTGGCCCGTCTGCGCCAACCGCTGCTCGAGCCCGTCCAGAAGCCAAGCGAGGCCACCGAGCTTCTCCGCGGTGATCCGCTCGAAGTCGAGCGTGTGCATGAGAACGTCCCACCCTCGGTTGAGCTCGCCGACGAGGTTCGCAGCTTCGATCTCGACTCCGTCGAGGAACACTTCGCACAGGTAGCCGCCACCCAGCACGGGGAAGCGCCGCACCTCGATCCCGGGAGTGTCGATCGGCGCGACGAGGACGGAGACGCCTCTGTGCCTCGGCTCGTCGGGATTCGTGCGCACGGCGAGGTAGATCCAGTCGGCGAGCCATGCGCTCGATGTCCAAACCTTGTGCCCGTCGACGACGAAGCGGTCGCCATGGCGCGTTGCCCTCGTCGTGAGCGAGGCGAGATCGCTGCCGGCACCCGGCTCGGAGAACCCCTGACAGAACGTCAGCTCCCCGCGCGCGATCGGTGGAAGGAGCCGCTCCTTGAGCTCGGGCGAGCCGAAGCGCTCGAGCGCGCAGCCGATCGTCTTGTACGACAGGAGGTAGAGCGAGAGCGGTAGCCAGTGGTAGCCGAACACGTCCTCGACGAGCGCCGCGTCGAGATGCGAAAGCCCTCTTCCGCCGATCTCCTCCGGCCAGGTCATCCCGATCCAGCCGGCCCGTCCGAGCTCGAGCGTGACCTCCTTCGAGTCCCCGTCGGACAGCATCCCCTGGCGCCGCCACTGCGGATCATCCTCGAGCAGTGGCCTGAGACTTCGGGCGAACGCAGCCGCGTCCTCGCGGAGTGCAATCTGCTGCTCGTTCAGCCGAAGGTCCACGCGGCGATCCTAGTGGCCGGCGACCGTAGGATCCTCCCCGCATGGAGCACCGCCACGTTTGGATCGTGATGGACGACGGCACCCGCCTCGCCACTCGGCTCTTTCTCCCTGACGAGCTGCCGGCGCCCGTCATTCTTGAAGCGCTGCCGTACCGCATGGACGACCTCACGTCGTCCTACTCGAGCGAGTACGAGCGGCTGTGTGAGGAGGGCGGGTTCGCGGTCTGCCGGCTCGACATTCGCGGAACGGGCTCCTCCGAGGGGATCGCGCTCGACGAGTACCACCCGCAGGAGCACGCCGACATCTGCCAGGCGATCACCTGGCTCGCCGCGCAGGACTGGTGCACCGGCAAGGTAGGGATGTACGGCACGTCCTGGAGCGGATTCAACTCGATACAGGTCGCGATGGAGCGCCCCCCTGCTCTGGGGGCGATTGTTCCGATCTACGCTTCGGACGATCGGTACACGGACGACGTCCACTACATGGGCGGCGTGCTCAAGGCCGTGGACCTCGTCGACTGGGTGATCTACATGGCCGCGTGCAACAGGGCACCGAGCCGTGGCTCCTGCGCTGGCTCGAAGAGCAGGCGGACGGGCCGTACTGGCGCCACGGATCGCTCCGTCCACGGTACGACCGAATCACTTGCCCGACGATGATCGTCGCCGGCTGGGCGGACGGGTACACGAACATCGCTCTCCGCGCGTTCGAGGCGATGACCTGCCCGCGCCGCGTGATCATCGGACCGTGGGCACACATGTCGACGGCG
>JAERMP010000107.1:6398-20471 GCA_016844515.1 Thermoleophilia bacterium
CCGAGATCATTCGCTGGTTCTCGCGCTGGCTTCGCGACGAGCAGAACGGAATCGACCTCGAGCCGCCGCTCGCCGTCTTTGCACGCCGCTCGACGCGCCCGGCGCCCGACCTCCCCGAGATGCGAGGTGAGTGGCGCTCGGAGCCGACGTGGCCGGCTGAGCGCTCGCGCGTTCACGTGCTGCGGCCTTCTGGCGAGGGCTCTGCCCAGATCGTCATCGAGGGCGACGCCGGGATTGCGGCCTGGATCTCCTGTGCCGGGAAGCCGCCGTGGGGTCTCCCCGGTGACCAGCGCGAGGACGACGCGCGCTCGCTCGTCTTCGAGTGGGCTCCGCTCGTCGACGAGCTCGAAGTGCTCGGTCATCCGCGTGTGCGACTGCGCGTCACGTCGCCGCATCCGGTTGCCTTCCTCTCGGCGCGGCTCTGCGACGTCTTCCCCGACGGCACGTCCGCCCTCGTCAGCCGCGGCGTCCTCAATCTGACGCACCGAGACGGGCACACCGACCCGAAGCCGCTCGAGGTCGGCGTCTCGACGTCCATCGAGCTCGAGCTCGAGGCAACGTCCTGGATCTTCGAGTTCGGCCATCGTGTGCGGCTCTCACTCGCGGGTTCGGACTGGCCGAACACGTGGCCGCCGCCTCACCGTGGCGCACTCGAGATCGAGCGCTCCTCGGTCGAGCTCGAGCTTCCGGTGCTCGACGGTCCTCCGGTCGCGCCGGCGCCCGTCTTCCAACCCGCCCCGCCGAAAGAGGAGACTCCGAGCGAGGAAGGCGATCAACCTCAGGTTGTCTGGCGCGTCGAGCGAGACGTCCTCGAAGGCGAGACGCGAGTCGTGACCGCGTACGGCTCCAGGTACGACGGGCTCTTCGGCGCGAAGATCTCGGAGCACTACGACGGAGCGGTCGGTGTCTCGAGAGACGAGCCCGGCAACGCCTGGGCGCGGGCCGAAACGCGCTACCGGATCGCGTGGCCGGAGGCTACCGTGACGACCGAGGCGCGGCTCGACTTCCGCTCGGACGCGGAGGCGTACTACGTCGTCATCGACGTCATCGCGGAGGAGGAGGGCGACGGCGGCATCGGGCGCGTGGAGCGGCGCTTCGAGCGAACGATTCCTCGACGGCTGCAGTAGACGGGGCCAGCTCGGACACCTGGCGCCGAGCGACCAACCGCGGCATCATGAGATCATGTTCTGGAGGCGTGAGCCGCTGCTCACCCCCGTCGAGGTCAACGGGTTGATCCTACTCTTGATGAGCATCGACGAGGCTGTACAGCGGATCGCGCAGGAAGTGGCGGGAGACGAGGATGGCGAGGAAGAGGCTGAGTGATAGCGAGTTCTGGGCGGCGCAGGAGGCCCGGCGCCGTGAGATCGAGGAGATCTTCGCTGGCATGCGGGAGCGCCACCGGCTCGCCGATGAGCGTGAAGCGCGGCGGCGCGAGCGACTCCGCCGCCTGACGTTCGGCCTGCTCGGCCGCGCCTGACGCGCCGACTCGCCTTGTAACAGTCTGTTACAAGGCGTGGCAGGCCGCGCGATGCTCGGGCGCGACGTCGTGCAGGGCCAGATCGTCGGCGCGGCAGCGCTCCTCGATCCCGAGCCGCGCCGCCTCACCGGAGGCGACCAGCGGACAGCGCGGGTGAAAGCGACAGCCGGAGGGGATCCTCGTCGGGTCGGGAGCCTCTCCCTGGAGGATCTGCTGCTCCATCTCCTCGGACTCCGGCACGACGGAGAGGAGAGCGCGCGTGTACGGATGCCGCGGATGCGAGAGGAGCTCCTCTGCGGGGCCTTCTTCGACGATCCGTCCGAGGTACATCACGGCGATTCGGTCAGCGATGTTCCACGCGAGCCCGAGGTCGTGGGTGACGACGAGAACGGTGACACCGGCGTCGTGCACGAGCTCGAGCATGAGCTTGAGGATCTCGCCGCGCACCGACGCATCGAGGCTGGAAACGGGCTCGTCGGCGACGAGCAGCGACGGGTTGAGCACCATCGCCCCGGCGATCACGATCCGCTGGCGCTGACCACCCGAGAGCTCGTACGGATACAACTGGAGGAACCGTTCGGGCGGACGTAGCCCGGCCCGCGCGAGAGCGTCGGCGACGCGCGTGGCCTCGTCGCCGGGCAGCTTCTGGATTCGCAGGCCCTCGGCCACCGCCTCGTACACCGTCTGCCGCGGATTGAGTGATCCCATCGGATCCTGGAACACCATCTGCACCTTCCCCCGATATGCGCGAAGGAAGCCGCGGTCGTACCGGAGCGGCTCACCCTCGAACCGGACCTCACCTTCGGCCGGACGTTCGAGGCCCATGATCGTCCGCGCCAGCGTCGTCTTCCCGCACCCGGACTCGCCGACGAGTGCGAGCACCTCGCCCTGCTTCACGACGAGGTCGACGCCGTCGACGGCGCGAGCTACGTCCCCGTGACGTCCGGGAAAGCGAACGTGGAGACCGCGCGTTTCGAGCAGCGTGTCGCTCACCGCGATGCCCCGTCGAGGACGTGGATGCAGGCGGCCATACGCCCTTCCCCCGCAGGCCAGAGCTCGACATCGGCGCTGGTGCATTCGGCGACGGCGACAGCGCAGCGCGGGTGGAACGGACAACCAGACGGAATGTCCCGCGGATCCGGCGGATCGCCGCCGAGGCCCGACGGCTTCATCCGATGGGAGTGGTCACCGATGAGCGGGAAGGCGGCTGCCAGCGCCGCCGTGTACGGGTGCTTCGGCCGAGCGAAGACCTCGTCGGCCAACCCCTCCTCGATGATCCGACCCGCATACATCACCGCCGTGCGCCGGCAGCAGTACGACAGCGTCGAGAGATCGTGCGTGATGAAGATCATCGAGAGTGCGAGCTCCTTCTGCAACCGCTCGAGCAGCTCGAGCACCTGGGCCTGCACCATCACGTCGAGAGCCGTCGTCGGCTCGTCGGCGATCAGGATCTGCGGGTTGCACGCCAGTGCGAGAGCGATCAGGATCCGCTGCCGCTGGCCGCCCGAGAGCTGGTGCGGATAGTCACCCGCTCGCCGTGCCGGCATGCCGACCGTCTCGAGCAGCTCGGCCACGCGCGACCCGGGATCCTCAACTGTCCGATGCGCCTCGATCGCCTCGGCAATCTGATCTCCGACGCGCTGCACCGGGTTCAGCGCGTGAAGAGCTCCCTGGAACACGATCGACATCTCGGTCCAACGCACGGCGCGCAGGCGCCCCGGCTTCATCTGCAGCACGTCCTCCCCGTCGAGAAGCACCTCGCCGGTCACGTGAGTCCCGCGTGGGAGCACGCGGAGGAGCGCTCCCGCAATCGTCGACTTGCCGCAGCCCGACTCGCCTGCGAGACCGAGCGTCTCGCCAGGAGCGACGTCGAACGAGACTCCGCGCACAGCCGGCACGTCGCCGGTCTCGGACCGATACGTGACGTGCAGGTCCCGCACAGAGAGGAGCGGCTCGCTCATCGGCTGCGCTCCAGCCGATGAGCGTGGAGGGGTGTGGGGAACCGGGAGGTTCCCCACGTCTCCAAGAAGAAGGGGGCACGCGGGGGAAACATGGTTTCCCCCGCGAACGCGAGCCGATGGCGAGCGTTGCTCATTTGCGCTCACGAAGGCGTGGATCGAGAACCTCTTCGAGCGCGCGCCCGACGAGCGTGAACGCTAGAACGACGACGATGACGCAGAGGCCGGGAGGCAGATACCACCACCACGCTTCGCGGGTGAGCGCTCCGAACGAGAACGCCTCCTCGAGCATCTGCCCCCAGGAGACAGATGATGGATCCCCGAGCCCCAGGAAGGAAAGCGCAGTCTCCGACAGGATCGCGATCGGCACGGTGAGGGTCGTGTTCGCCAACACGAGCGGCATCACGTTCGGAAGGATGTGTCGACCCATCACATGCCCGCTCGACGCACCGAGCGCCCTGCTTCGCTCGACGTAGAGTCGCTGCTTCACCGTCAGAACCTGTGCCCGGATCAGCCGTGCCGTCCCCGGCCAGGACGTGATCCCGATGACCAAGATGATGTTCCGGACCGACGGCCCGAGAACCGCCGCGAGCACGATCGCGAGCGGGAGGAAGGGGATGACGAGGAACCACTCGGTGAGCCGGGAAAGCCCGCTATCCGTCCAGCCTCCGACGAATCCAGCGACCACGCCGACGACCGTGCCGATCACGATCGCGATGAGCGTCGCCGCGACGCCCACGAGCAAGCTGACGCGCGACCCGTAAATCAGCTGGTCCCAGATGGGTCGGCCGAAGTTGTCGGTCCCGAGCGGCGCATACTCCGTCGGTGGCGCCCACACGGGGTTGTCGGTCGTGTTGACGACATTCAGGTTCGACGGGTCGGCAAGCAGCGGTGCGAGAAGGGCGACTCCGAAGAAAACGCCCAGTACGACGAGGCCGGCTATTCCTTCGCCGCTTCGCCGGTAGTCCGCCCACGACCGCTGGAACGCGCGTCGCCTGCGTGTCCACGCGATCGTGCTCATGGGCCGGCCTCCGGCACATGAGCGTGGAGGGGTGTGGGGAAGGCGCAAAGCGCCTTGTCCGCGAAGCGGACCAGTGGAGGGGGGGGGGGGGAACCGGGAGGTTTCCCCACGAGCAGCAGTAAGCGGCGGGCGTTGCTCACTTGTAACGCACCCGGGGATCGAGGTATGGGTACAAGAGGTCGGCGGCCAAGTTGAAGAGGATCACGGCCGCGCTGAAGACGAGAAAGAGCCCCTGCAGCATTGGCAGATCCGGGCCCCTCAGCGCGTCATACGTCAGTAGGCCGAGCCCGGGCCACGAGAACACCGTCTCGACCGTGATCGCTCCGGAGATGACGAAGCCGAACTCGATCGCGATCAGCGCAGTCGCCGGCAACAAAGCGTTTCGCACGGCGTGGCGGTTGCGGACCTCGACGTCACGGAGACCCTTCGCGCGTGCGAGGGTCAAGTAGTCCTCGCGCATGACGTCGACGATCGAGGAGCGCATGATCAGCGCGTACTCGCCGAGGTAGGCGAGCGTCAGCGTGAGGCAGGGCAGGAACATGTGCCAGGCTTGATCGAGGAGCTTCCCCAGCCCAGATGCCTCCGAGGATGGATCCGAGATCCCTCCGGTTGGGAAGAGCCCCAGTCGCACGGAGAAGAACGTGAGCAGGAGCATCCCGAGCCAGAACTCCGGTGTCGACCACGTCACCATCGAGCCGGACGTCACCAGGCGGTCTTGCCTCGTTCCGCGACTCCAGCCCGCAAGAGTTCCCATCCACAGACCGAGCACGGTCGAGAGGATCGCGGCCGTGCCAACGAGCGCGATCGTCGCCGGCATCCGTTCCCAGATCTCATCGATCACCGGCTGGTTCGTCGTGTAGGAGCGACCGAGGTTCAGCTGCAGCGTCTGCTCGACGTAGCGCCCGAACTGCTCCCACATAGAGCCGTCAAGACCAAACTCCACGCGGAGCTTCTCGCGCTGCTCGAGCGTGAGGTTCCGGCCGCGGAAGAGGTTCGCAACCGGATCTCCCTCGACCACGCGGAAGAGGAAGAAGTTGAAGCCGACGACGAACGCCAGCGTCGCGAAGGCGCCGAGCACCTTGCCCACGACGAAGCGGGCGTTCATCGCCGTCTCTCCGATTGTGGAGGCTCTACTCGCGCTCCCCCGCCGAGCGGCGCCGCATCAGCACGAACACGATCGCGCCCACGGCCGCTAGACCTGCAATCAGCAGCGCCGCAATTGCACCGGTGGACATGCCGCTGTCACTGCTCGCCCCCGCGATCGGCTTCAGGTTGAAGTAGGTGGGCGACGTGTTGGAGAACATCACGGGCCCGACTTCGGCCGGCTGCCTGAGCCAGCCCTCGAAACGATCGGTGCGATACGCCTGCAGGTCCGGGTTCTGCACGAGGTTGAGGTAGACCGCGGACTTGTAGAACCGCGTGAGCATCTCGTGGACGATCTCACGGCGCTTCTGTGGATCGAGCTCGACATTCGACTGCTTGTAGAGCTTGTCGTACTCGGGATCGCATTTATTCGCGTCGTTCCAGTAGTTCGTCGGGTTCGCAGGATCCGCGCTGACGTTCTCGCAGGTGAAGTACCAGAGCATCGGATCGGGATCGACGAAGGGCGTCCACGACCAGTGGAACATGTCGTACTCGCCTTTGCCGATGATCTCGGTGAGCTTGCTCTCGTTCATCAGGTCGTACGTGATCTCGATGCCGATCTGCTCCATCCAACCCGTGAAGTAGTCGGCGATCGGTTTCGCGATCTGCGAGTCGGTGCGCACGGCGAAGGTGAAGTTGAGTGGCTCACCGCCGCCCGGCATTTCCCGTACGCCGTCCCCATCGGTGTCCTCGTAGCCGGCGTCATCGAGGATCTGGTTGGCCTTGTCGATGTCGAACGTGTACTGCTCCTCGACGGGAATGTCCGCGAGCCACGTCGTATCCGGGGACGGGCTGAACGTCAGCGCCGGCGCCCCAATGCCCGCGTTGACCTTGTCGATGATCGTCTGCTTGTCGACCGCATGCGCGATGGCCTGACGAACTCTCAGGTCAAGGAGGGCGGGGTGCGGCTTCTTGAGACCGTCGCCTCCGTTTATCGCGATCTCGTCGACATTGCCCTGCTGCCCTTCGATCGTGACGATGCCCTCGGTCGTCGAGAGGCGGTCGAAAGCGCTGGTCGGAATGTCCTGCCCGGCGTCGATCTCGCCCTTCTCGAGCGCTGCGACCATTGCGTCGAAGTTGTTGAAGATCCGGAAGACGACCTCGTCGATTGCCGGCGTGCCGCCCCAGTAGTTCGGGTTCGCGACCATCCGCCAGAACTGGCCAGGCTTGTACTCGGCAAGCGTGAACGGCCCTGAGCCGACCCCGTCCTGTCCGTCGTACTTCGCGATCGCGTCCTTGTCGAGCTTGCCCCAGATGTGTTCCGGCAGGAGGTAGACGTCCATCGTCGGCAGCTTTGGGTCGGGAACGCTCGAGGTGATCTCGACCGTGCGGTCGTCGATCGCGCGCGCCTTGAGGTTCTGGACGGTCGAGTACGAGTGCCCCCACTGCTCGTCGCGTCCCCGCTCGATGTTGAAAACGACGTCGGCGGCGGTGAGCGGCTCGCCATCGGACCACTTCAGACCGTCGCGAAGCGTGTACGTGTAGGTCTTGCCGTCGTTCGAGGCCTCCCAGGACTCGGCAAGACCCGGGATGTTCGCGAAGTCGTCCGCGGCCTTGTCCGTGAGCGTTGCGTAATGGAGGTTCCAGGCTTCGTAATCGGGGACCTCGACGCCGACGAGCGGGTTGAAAGAATCGACGTCTTCTGTGCCGACAGTGAGGACGATCTTCTCGCCGTCATCCGACTGGGCCGTAGCTACGGCGGTCATGCCGAGCGCGACGAGGACGACGAGATGAGTAGGGCGATTATGTCCCCCCGGCAGAGCGCGTACCAGTGTAGGGAACGTCTCGACTGTGTGACCGTTGTACGCTCGTTATGTGAGCGTTCCCGAGCCGCGCGGTCCGCGTCTTCGCGAACTCGGGCTTCGCATCGGTCGATTCGAGGCCGGAGAGGCCAACGCCATCACCGATGTGACTGGGGTGACGGTCGGCCATGTGACGGTCTGGCGCGACGAACCGGATCCCCCCCACGGGCGCGGCGTCGCCCGAACCGGCGTGACCGCGGTCCTACCGGCGCCCGTCGAGACGCTGCACGGGGCGCCCGTCCCGGCGGGCATGGCCGTTCTCAACGGTGCGGGAGAGCTCACAAGCTCGATGGTGATCGCCGAGTGGGGACGCATCGAGACCCCCGTCTACCTCACTTCGACCCACGCCGTCGGGCGCGTCTACGACGGCGCGATCGCCGCTGCCGTCGCCGCTGACGCGGCGGTGGGCGCTGAAGACTTCGTGATCCCCGTCGTCGGCGAGTGCGACGACAGCTGGCTCTCTGAGGGACGTCTCGTCCAAGTCGAAGCCGAGGACGTCGGCCGAGCGGTCGCCGTTGCAGCAGGCGGTTCGGTGGCTGAGGGGGCCGTCGGCGCCGGAACGGGGATGATGACCAAGGGCTATAAGGCCGGCATCGGGACGGCGAGCCGCATCGCGCCGTCACTGCGCAGCGCCGTCGGCGTGCTCGTTCTCTCGAACTTCTACCCGCCTCCCGGTCTCGTCATGGACGGCGTTCCGGTGGGCGATCTGCTCGGTGAACCACCGGCGACACGCCGATCGAAGGCGGGAAGCTGCATCGCCGTCGTCGCCGTTGACGCACCCCTCTCCCGCCACCAGCTCGAGCGGGTCGCGCGTCGCGCAGGTCTCGGCCTCGCCCGCTGCGGCTCCGTCGCGCACCACGGAAGTGGCGAGATCTTCGTCGCCTTCGCGCCGCCCGGTCGACGTCCGCGCGGCGAAGCCCCCGCGGCCACCGTGCCGGACTACGACCTCAACGACGTCTTCGAAGCCGTGGTCGACGCAACGGAGGAGGCCGTGCTGAACGCGCTCTGGGCAGCTCCCGAGGTGGTCGGGCGCCTGGGCCGGGTCGGCCCTGCGCTCCCGCACGATCACGTGCTCGAGCTCCTCACCGCCCACGGGCGTCTCGGACGGTAGGCTCGAGTCATGGCCACCTTCCTACACACCATGGTTCGCATCACGGATCCCGAGCGAAGCCGGGGCTTCTACGAGGCGCTCGGCTTCACCTTCGCTCGAGACATGGACATCGTCCGCGACGGGCAGCTCGAGGCAACGAACTACTTCTTCTCCGTCGGCGACCAGCAGAACGTCCTCGAGCTGACCTACAACCACGACGGGCGCACGTACGACCTCGGCACGGGCTACGGGCACATCGCGATTGGCGTCGACGACCTCGACGGCACTCTTGCCCAACTCGCCTCAGGTCATGGAATCGAGCCCGAGCGTCCGCCGTACCAACTGCGCGAGGGCGGCTCGCGAATCTGCTTCGTCCGCGACCCGGACGACTACCGCATCGAGCTGATCGAGCGTGCGACGGGATGAGCAACGATGGGCACGCCTCCGCCGCCGAGCTCGAAGCCGGCCTCCCTGAGATCCAGCTGGCGCCGGCCTCCGAGGGGACAGTGGAGCTGATCGTCCGCCGGCCGGCCGAGGGCGAGCGGGAGGTTCTCGACGAGGCCGAGCTCGACGTGACCGAGGGCCTGGTTGGGGATCGCTGGTCGGCGGGTGCTCGAACGAAAGGCGAGCTCGTGGACACTGGGACACAGCTCACGCTGATGAACGCACGCGTGATCGCACTGATCGCGCCCGACCGGGAGCGTTGGGCGCTCGCGGGAGACCAGCTCTACGTCGACCTCGATCTGCGACCGGAGAACCTGCCCGCAGGAACGCGACTCGCCCTCGGGTCGGCGGTCATCGAAGTCACCGACGAGCCGCACACCGGCTGCGCGAAGTTCAGCGGCCGCTTCGGTTCGGATGCGATCCGGTTCGTGAACTCGCACGCCGGCAGAGATCTTCGCCTTCGCGGAATGAACGCCAGAGTCGTCGAGCCCGGGCGCATCCGCGCGGGCGACACGATTCGCAAGCTCTAAGCGGCTCATCGGCCGCTTCCTGAGAACCGGTAGCCGACTATCGTTGCGCCGCCGATGAACCTCGTCTGGGCGATCCTCATCACCGTGGCCGTGACCGCCGTCGCGATCACATGCATGCTCCTCGTCCGTCGCCGAGCACCCGAAGGGAGCTACTTCGCGGACGGCGACCGTGCGGCCGGTGTCTTCGGCGTGCTCGCGACCGGGTTCGCGATCTTCGCCGGATTCGTCATCTTCCTCGCGTTCACGAGCTACGACCAGTCGCGGAGCGGCGCCGAGGCGGAGGCGCTCGCGGTGATTCAGAAGTTCGAGACCGCGCAGTTCCTTCCGGTCGCTGTGCGGGAACGACTGTCCGGCGAGCTCGTCTGCTACGCCCGTTCGGTCGTCCACCAAGAATGGCCCCGTATGCAAGGCGGGAAAGCCGGCGACACCATCAACCCGTGGGCTGCGGCTCTCTTCCGCACGCTCAGGACGACTGAGCCGAAGAGTGCTTCCGAGCAGGCCGCGTACTCGAAATGGCTCGACCAGAACTCCGATCGAGAGGAGGCCCGCCGCGATCGTGTCCACGGCGCCGCCGGCATCATCCCGACCTCGCTCTGGCTCGTCCTCCTCCTGACTGCTGGCGTGATCTTCGTGTTCATGCTGTTCTTCGCCGACAGCGGGGAGCGGGCGGCCTCGCAGGCCGTGCTCATGGGGTCGGCCACGATGATCGTCGTCGCGACGTTGCTGGCGATCAACGCGCTCGACAATCCCTACCAGCCGGGGATCGGCAGCCTCCAACCGGTGGCGATGGAGCGGGCGCTGGTCGTTCTCGACGAGGAGCGCAAGATCGTGAACGACACCGTCTCGCCTCCGTGCGACGCGTCGGGGACGAAGGTCGGATGACGTCTAAACAGGACGGCGCCCACTCGGAGCGCTGGCTCGAGCTGGGGGCGACTGCACTGCTCGCCCTGGCCGCGGTCGCCACCGCCTGGGCGAGCTACCAGTCATCGCGCTGGCACGGCAAGCAGGCCGAGGCGCAGAGCGCGTCGATCGCAGCTCGGGTCGAGTCATCCAAAGCCGCGGACGTCGCCAACCGGCAAGTCCAGATCGATGTCGCGATCTTCACCCAGTGGGTGGATGCCTACGCGACGGGCGAGACCGAGCTCGAGGCTTTCTACGAGAAGCGCTTCCGCAACGAGTTCCGGCCGGCGTTCGATGCCTGGATCGCGACGAGGCCACTCAGGAACCCCCGCGCCGCACTCTCGCCGTTTGCCATGCCCCAGTACACGCTCGCCGCAACGAAGGAGGCGGAGCGGCTCGAGGCCGTCGCGACCGCCGCGTCGCACGAGGTGAGGATCGACATCCGGCGCGCGGACAACTACGTGCTTGCAGTCGTGCTGTTCGCTGCCTCGCTCTTCTTCGCGGGAATCAGCACGAAGATGCGCACGCACGGAACCCGCGCAGCCATTCTCATCCTCGGATACGTGCTGTTTCTCGGTACCGCGATCTGGATCGCGACGTTCCCTGTGAGCGTGGCGATCTAGAAAGCGCCGAGCGGATTCGGCTCGGCACCGGGTGGAGCGCGCTCGACCTCCTCGTCGGCCTCCGCAGCCTTGGCCGCGGCGAGCTCGCGACTGATGTGAAGCGCCGCAGACGTAAGCGGCGCCCCGAGGACGAGGCCGATCATGCCGAACAGACACCCGAAGCCGATCGTCACGATGAGGACGGCGAGCGGGTTCAGGTCGAGGGTCGCTCCGAACGCGATGGGCTGGACGATGTTCTGAAGCAGGCCGTTTGCGAGGAGAACGATCACGAGCATGATCGCCGCCGCCGTCGTCCCCTGCGCGGACAGGGTCAAGATGACGGCGAACGCTCCCGAGACGAAGGCGCCGATGAAGGGGACGTACGCCGTCACGAACGTCACGACCGCTATCGACCCCCAGAGCGGAACGTCCAGAAAGTACGCACCGATCCCGACCACGACCGCGTTGAACGCGGCGACGATCGTCACACCCAGGAAGTAGCGCCGAAGCGAGAGGATCACGTTCCCCGTGACCGTGTTCGCGACGGCCGCCGGCACGCCCAGGTTGCGGTTGATGAAGCCGCGCACGTTCGGTCCGTCCTTCAGCAGGAAGAATGTGCTGAAGACCGCGAACGTCAGGAAGAAGACGAGCGAGGTCAGACCCTGGATGCCGTCGACAACCCCCTGGAGCAACGTTGCGCCCGTCTGCGACGTCCCGCTCTTGGCGTCCTCCGTCGCCTGGTCACTGTTCTGGATCCCGACGTCGTCGAGCCAACCCTGAACCTTGTCGGCACCCTCAGAGGCAGCGGCCTTGATCTCCGAGGACTGCTCGTAGAGCCCGCCGAACACGAGAAGTGCGATCACGACCCCGAGCGCGAGTAGCCCGAGCAGGACGATGCCGGCACCGGCGGCCCGCGGAAGGCCGCGACCCTGCATCTTCGTCACGAGCGGGCCCGCGACGGTCGCCAGGATGGCGCCGACGATCACGGGCTCGACGATCGTCGAGGTCAGCCCGAGCAGCCAGACGAACCCGAACAGAACGAGACCGACACCGACGAGGAACCATGCGAGCAGGCCGAGGTCCCGAAGCCACATCGGCGCGGAGAACACTCTCGAGAGCGCCGTCGCATCGATCTGGACAACCGTTGCGGCCTCGGGAGCCGGCTTGGCCGCAGCAGTCTTGCGTGAGAACTTGTCGAGGAAGGGAATGTTCACCGCGGGGCATTCTGTCGCGGTCGCCGGTCGGACCAGCCTCGGGACGAACGACTCGCAGCGGCATAGAGTGCTCGGGTGGCAAGCGCCCTGGCTCTCCTGGCCGCATGCTTCTTCGCGGTCGCGGCGACGTTCCAGCAGAAGGGCGCGCTCACACTCGGCGTCTCGCCCGACAGCGCGCGCTCGCTCGTCAGGCTTCTCGGGAGCTCGTGGTGGCTGTTCGGAAGCGCCGTTCTCCTCTGTGGCTATGCCGTGCAGGCGGTAGCGCTCAACAATGGGCGCCTCGCGATCATCCAGCCGCTGCTCGTTACGACCGTCGTCTTCGCCCTCCCTCTCGGCTACTTCTTTACCGAGCAACACGTGGGCCGGCGGGAGATCGTCGGTGCGGCCGTCGTTGTCGCAGGGCTCGCCGCCTTCGCGATCTTCGGCGATCCCTCGAGCGGCAACGACGACGCGCCGACCGATGAATGGGTGATCGCGCTCTCCGTGATCGTCGTCGTGTGCTGCGCCCTGTTCGTACTGGCGAGGAGAAGCGGCGGTTCACGACAAGCTGCCCTCTACGGCATCGTCGCGGGAATCCTCTTCGGCGCCTCCGCATGCCTCGTCAAGCCGACCGTCGAGACGCTCGACGACGGCGTTGCCGCGGTCCTCTCGAACTGGGAGTTCTACGCGATGGCGATCGCCGGGATCATCGCCTTTGTGCTGCAGCAGGTGTCGCTCTCGAGTGGGTTCCTCGCGACATCCGTCGCGACGGTGTCGACGGCGAACCCGATCGTCTCGGTGCTGATAGGCATCCTGCTCTTCGAGGAACGTCTGAGCAGGCCGATGTGGCACGTCGTCGTCGCGGTCGCCGGCCTCGCGCTCGCCATGATCGGCGCGGTCGCCATCTCGATCGCACGCGAGGGAGGGCACGAGGGAGCGGAGCCGACGACGAGCGAAGCGGCGACTCCCGTCGTTACCTAGCCAGGGCCACGACCTCGTCGACGAGATCGAGGCCTTCGGGCCGGTGCGTGATCAGGAGCACCGAGCGGCCGTCGGCAGCCGAGAGGATGTCGGCGACGAGCTCCTCTGCCGTCTCGGGATCGAGATGCGCCGTCGGCTCGTCGAGCACGAGCACAGGCGCTTCCGAGAGAAGCGCCCGAGCGAGCGCGACGCGCTGCCGCTGGCCGCCCGAGAGCTGCGATCCCTCCTCACCGACGAGCGTGTCGGCGCCGTCCGGAAGCGATGCGACCCACGCGCCCACCTTCGCCCGCTCCAGAGCGTCGTCGACCTCGGCGTCGGTGGCCTCCGGGCGGGCCAGGCGGACGTTCTCGCGAATGCTGGTCGAGAAGAGGTACGAATCCTGACCGGCCACCGCGATCGTCCGGCGCACGTCCTCCTGCCGGTACTCGCGAAGATCATGCCCTCCGAGCGTGACGCGCCCTGCCTCGGGATCGAGGAAGCGGAGCAGGAGATTCACGACCGTCGTCTTTCCGATGCCGCTAGGGCCGACCAGGGCAACCCTCCGTCCGGGCTCGAGAGTCAGGTTGAAGTCGGCGAGGACTGGCGGCCCATTCTCGAAGTAGCGAGCGCTCACCCCCTCGAGCGCGATCGACGGTGAGCTCGGTGGGCCCGGAAGCGGTGCGGGCGGATCCTGGACGAGGGGCTCACTGTCCGTCAGGCCGAGGACCCGGCCACCGGCGGCGAGCGTCGACGAGAGCTCCCGGGCCGCGAGCGGGAGCGGCGCCACCGCCTCGAATGACGCCAGGGCGAGAAGTGTGAGCACGGCGACGAACACTCGGTCGAGGTCACCGGACGCATGAGCCGAGACGGCGACCGCGAGCACCGCCGCAGTGGTCGCACCCGTCACCAGGATCGCCAGCCCGTCAGCGACGCCGGCCGCAAGAGCATCGCGG
>JAERMP010000108.1 GCA_016844515.1 Thermoleophilia bacterium
AGTCAGCTCGGGCTCGTCCTTGGGCAGAAGCCTGTCGTTCCGCTGGAGGAGGGTCACATCGACGCCGAGCCGTCGAAGAGCCTGCGCCAGCTCGACGCCGATGGGGCCGCCCCCCAGGACGACGATGCTCGCAGGCGCACGCTCGAGCTCGAACACCGACTCGCTCGTGAGGCACCCGGCCTCGGCGAGCCCGGGCACGTCGGGGATCGAGGGCCGGCTGCCCGTGCAGACGAGGATGAAGCGTGTCTCGAGCGTGCGCCCGTCCACCGCCACTTCGTGCGCGCCGGCGATGCGCGCGCGGCCGCCGACGATCTCGACGCCCATCGCCGAATAGCGTTCAGGGCTGTCGTCCGTCGCGGCGATCTTCTCCTGGACCTCGCGGATGCGCGCGAACACGCGGGCGGTGTCGATCTCAGGATCGACTGAAGGGAGGCCGAGGCGGTCGGCCGTGCGCATCCCGTGCGCCGCCTTCCCGGAAGCGAGGAGCGCCTTGCTCGGCACGCAGCCCGTCCAGAGGCAATCGCCGCCGAGCCTCGCTCCCTCGACCGCGGCGACACGGAGATCGAGGCTCGCCGCGAACTCCGCGGCGGTGAGCCCGGCGGATCCCATTCCGACGATGACGAGGTCGTAGCCGGACATCCGCCGAGTCTAGGCCCCGCGGAGCCGGGCGACGGGCTGTTCCGGACTTCGTAAGCTTTCCCGAACCGCACGGCAACGTGGCGTGCGGTACACATCCCCGGTATGAGTACGCAGCCGGCACCGATCCCGACGGCGCGCCCCCTTCCGCTCGCCGCGCGGCTGCTCGCGATCCCTGCGCTCGTCGCGGTCCTGCTCGTTGGATTGTGGTTCTGGGCCGGGGTCGTGGCACCGGGTTACAACGCGTCGATCGGGTTCGCGGTCGGTTGGTTCGTGGCCGTGGCAGTCGGTCTTCGCTTCGTCCGGCGCTGGATGCCGTCGCTCAATCGCGTCCTCCAGGTCACGTTTCTCGTCACTTCGGTCGCGATCGGAGCCGGCTTCGCCTGGACGACGTTCCGCGACGTGACCGTCAACGAGCAGATCGTCGTCGGGAGCCCGAGCGCCGAGGCCGGCGCCGGGAACGTTCAGCTCTCGAGCGGACAGTTCGTGGGGGTCGCGCACGGCGCCTCCGGGACGGCAGCCGTCGTCGAGCTGCCGAGCGGTGAACGGATGCTCACCTTTGCCGATCTCGACACGGACAACGGCCCCGACCTGCGCGTCTACCTCGTCGCCGGTCCCGTCACGGGCGACGACGACGTCGCCGACTTCGTCGATCTCGGCGGCCTCAAGGGCAACAAGGGCAACCAGCAGTACGACATCTCATCCGAGGTCGACGTCGATCGCTACTCGACCGTCGTCATCTGGTGCAGGGCGTTCACGGTCTCGTTCGCGAGGGCCGAGCTCACGGGCTAGCCGCTCTCCCGCCGGAAGAGCAGGGCTAGGGCCTTTGACCCGATCACGAGAAGGGTTGCCGCGTTCGCGAGCGGCAGGGCGAAGGTCGGCCGCGGGCCCCACAGATTCGGGAGATCTCGCTTCCACCACACCACGCTCACCGCGAGCCACGCGCTCGACGAGACGAGCACGGATGCCAGGGCGGGATGGCGAAGCCGTGAGCTGCGAGCGACCGCGACAGCGAGCACGGCATCGAAGGGTGCAAAGGCCGGGAACGTGTACACGCACTGCCCGAAGCTCGTTGCAACCCCTTTCCCCCCGCGAAATCGCGTCCAGACGGGAAAGCAGTGCCCGGCCACTGCGGCGACGCCGGCCACGTGCGCGCCCAGATCTCCCGCAAGACGCCGGCCGCACGCGCAGGAGACGATCCCTTTCCCGACGTCCGCGACGATGACCGCAGCTCCCGCACGACCGCTGAGGAGGCGGAGCGCGTTCATCCCGCCCGGGTTCCCGCTACCTTCTGACCGGAGGTCGACGGACCTGCCCGGTGAGAGGCGCGAGGCGATGTCCGCCGAGGGGATCGCGCCGAGCAGGTAACCGATCACGACGGCGGGCAAGACGCGGCGCACGCGCGGAACCACCCATGGGTCGTATCAGCTTCCGAGAGCGCGCGCCTCTCGAGGTCGCTCTTCCGCAGTTTCTGAGCGGCCCGAAACGGCCGAGCCTCATCACCCGTCCACGATATGGATGTCCGGTCGGAACGCGGCCACTGCGAACCAGAATGGCTCCGCGAACGGGACAGGCTTGTCGTCGAGCGCGACGGACCCTGTGCGCCCAGGTCTCGGCCTGACGCGACGCCGGGGCACATCCCGACCGAGGCTCTGCTCGGCCGGCGAGATGAAGCACGGCCCGATCGCCCTCCTCGACGAGTCGACGCCCGTGGTCGTTGTCGCGACCAACATCCACGTCTACGACAAGATCGTCTCCAACATCCAGGAAGTCCGCGCCCGCGGCGCGCACGTCATCGCGATCGCGACCGACGGCAACGAGGACATTCAGCACCACGCCGACGACGTCATCTACGTACCGAAGACACCGGCCTTCCTCCAGGTCGTGCTCGCGATCCTCCCGCTGCAGCTCCTCGCCTACAAGATCGCGCGCCTGCGCGGTCTGAACGTCGATCAGCCCCGCAACCTCGCGAAGACCGTCACCGTCGAGTAGCTGCCGGCGCTATTGAATGCGATCAGGCGCTTGCTGTCAAAGCTCCAGCTGCTGAGCTCGTCGCTCGGCGAGCTCGACGATCTCGTCGAGCACGGGTCGGTGCCAGCCCTCGGCGCGTGACGCGTCTCTGACGACTCGGGCGTTCTCGACGACCCGACCGGCGAACGACTGCACGGCTCGTGGAACCTGGCTGCCGAGACCCGAGTCTCCGGCTAGACGCCGCCAGGCGCCCGCATCCACTTCGCCGGGGTCGTCGATTCCGCCGATCGTCATTGCGAGCGATTGGCTCAGGTTGGGGTACACGCTGGTCGAGACGACGTCGTAGAGCGGTGCGACTTGTGCGATGCCCAGCGGCTCGTAGAGAAGGGCGTAGTTCTTGCCGTGGGCGTCCGAGTTGCCCAGGAGGAAGTTGATGGAGACGGCGCGGACGAGTTCGTTCAGATCTCGCGCAAGCGTCGGAGTGCCGAGGCCGCGAAGCAGCCCGACCATCGCGGCGACCGATGGCCCGCCCTCCGTCTCGTACTTCGCGGCGGGCAGCAGGCCGAGCGCCTGGCAGAAGTCCTCCTGGTGAAGGCGCGCGATGCGACCGTCGTCGTCGAGCGTCCGGTCCCAGCGCTCGACCAACAGGCACTCCAGGCCGCCGATCTGGATCACCTCTGCGGGGGCTGCCCGAAGGCCGGCCGAGCGGGCGACCCGGAGGCAGAACGCCTCGTTCGCGACGAGGTCCGGATACTGCTCTTGCGCCGGCTTGATCAGGTGCGTGCTGGGCGCGCCGCCCGTGGGTTGTCCGATCCGCTCGGACGGAGATCGGGTCACCACGAGCTTCGGCTGCACTCCCGCGAGGCTCAACCGCACGCGGCCGTGGGCGTCGGTGACACCGAGTGGATTCCGAGGCAGGTCGGCGATCCGCTGCGCGAGTGCGTCCAAGTCGAGCCACTCGATCGAGCCTGTCTCCGGAGTCGGCGCCGGTGCGCCCGCCGGGACGATGACGACGGCTCCTGCGCAGTCGGCGCCCAGCTCTGCGAGGAGCCCGAAGCCGTTGTCCTCGCTCAGCCCAAGCGTCCGGGCGATCGTCGATCGTATCGCACCTTCGGGAAGCAGTCCCTCGAAGAAGGGCTTCGTCGCTCCGCTCGGATACGGCGTGCTGCGGACAGGCAGCGATGCCGAAAGGAGGAGCGCCCCTTCGCCGTGTCGCGCGACCGCGTCATCGGTGTAGCGGAGCCGGTAACGCGTGGGCGCTTGGCGCTCGAGCTCGCCAATCCGCTTACCCGCGAGATAGACGTCAAGCCGACGTGGCGGGGCGCTAACGCTCATCGTCTCGCGGCGCGAGCCTTGATGTGCGCTCAGCGACCTCGAGCGTGAGCCCAAGCGCGCCGAGCACCCGCACGATGCTGTCCAGACGACTCGTCGGCTTCCCGCTCTCGATCTGGTGGACTAGACGGGTCGAGACGCCGGCGGCGAGCGCGAGCTCGTCCTGACGCAACCCGAGTGCTTCGCGAGCTTCGCGAACACGGCGGCCGATCTCGAGTGCCGCAGGCACTTTTCGATGCACGATCGTGCACTTTAGGGGGAGATCGACTATCTGTCGAGGGTGATATGCACGATCGTGCATTCAACCCTGCTGCAAGCGGGCTTCAGGTTCGAAATGCACGAACGTGCATCGGGCGGCGCGTAAGCTCCTGGAACGAAACTGGCACGAGGGCGGCACACTTCTGGCACAGGTTGCGGGCTACGGTCGAAGCATGCGAGCCTCATCCGCGTCGTCGTCTAGGTGAAGCGAGAGAGGAGGCTGCAGGAGTTGGACGAGGAGCACTTCGCCGAGATCGACGTCGCGATGCTGTACATCGAGGAAGCGCGCAAGCGGGCGGAACGTGCTGCGGCCGCACAGCGTGCCGACGGCGCCGAACAGCATCTGAGATGCGCTCGAGCGCAGCGAAAAAGGGCTCACAGACGTCGCCCGCAGGTTGCGCCAGGGCACCTTCTTCACCGTTCCGAAGGAGCAGCTCAGCCTCTAACCGCGCCGTGGCGCTGTCGGGCGAGGAGATCCAACGGCGGCTCCGCGGGTTCGCCGCCGCCTGGGGCGGCTACGCAGGGACGGAGCGAAGTGAAGCGCAGACGTTCCTGAACGGGCTCCTCGAGTGCTACGGCACCGATCGGCGGGCCGAGTGAGCGAGGTTCGAGGAGCGCTCGGGCGGCGGACTGGGTCGAAGCGTGGGCGATGGCGAGCTATGCGACCATTGTCTTCGCTTTCGACGGCGACACCGAGATCGGAGTCCTGACCTCGCGAATCCACACCGGTTGGGCGCGGCTCCAAGGGTCGACCCCTCGAGGACCGCATGCGGTACACGCGGAAGACGTCATTTGGGAGATTCCGGTGGCCAGCCGGCGACCTCGATGCGACTGCAGACGTCTCGCGTCAGCTCTACCTGCGCCGCTCGGAGATCTGCCTCGAGCGGCAGATCGGGCTCACAAAGCTCTACGACGAGGTCGACGACGGCGCCTACCGCGACCTGCGCGAACTGCACGATGCGCTCGACGAGGCGGTCGCGGCCGCCTACGGCTGGTCGGCGTCGGCGGCGCACGACCCGCAGGAGTCGAACCGGCTGCTGCTCGAGCTCAACCGCGCGATCGCCGCGGGCGAGATCGACTACCGTCCCTTCGGTTGACGAGAACCCTCCACACGGTCGTCCCTGTCGGCGCCCTCGCGCCGCCCCTCGATCTCCCGACGATCGACGGCGACCGGTTCAGTCTTCGGGAAGAACGCGAACACCCCGTGCTCGTGAGCTTCCTGCGACACGCCGGCTGACTGATCTGCCGCGCGCACCTCGTGAAGGTGCTCGGGTACAAGCGGCAGCTGGACGAGGCGGGCGCTTCGGTCGTCTTCGTCACGTTCGACGATCCGGAGCCAGTGCGCCGCGCGCTCCTGGCAGGCCTCGAGGTGCCGTACCCCGTGCTCGTGGATCGCGAGCGGGTGGCGTACCGGGCCTGGGGACTGCGACGTTCGAGTGTCGCCGGGATCTGGCTCGACCCGCGCGTATGGTGGCGCTACGCGTCGCTCGTCGTTCGGGGCGAGCGGCTGCGCACGCTCGGGTCCGACACCCTGCAGCTCGGCGGCGACTTCGTGCTCGACGGAGACGGGATCGTGATCTATGCGCGGCCGCAGCGTCGAGACGACCGGCCTCCTGTGGGCGAGCTACTCCGTGCGCTGCGCAGCGCGGCTCGCGTAGAGCCGCCGCGTTAACCGAATCGTCAAACCGCGTTGGTACGGTCGTCAGCTCCACAGGCCAGACGACCAACGGGAGGTAACCGATGAGGATCTCCGTACGGCGTCCCTCGCCCGCGCTCGTGATCTCGTGTGTCGCGCTCACCGTCGCCCTCGGCGGCACGAGCTACGCGACGGTGCTCAACGTGCCAGACAACAGTGTGGGCACGGCCAAGATCAAGAACGGCGCCGTGTCGACGCCGAAGCTGAAGAACGATGCCGTCACCGAACTGAAGATCACGGCGGGCGCGGTTACCTCGAGCGAAGTGAGGAACAGCTCGCTCCTGGCGGTGGACTTCAGGCCTGGGCAGCTCCCCGCCGGTCCGGCAGGACCCCAAGGGCCGGCAGGGATCACCGGCCTCCAGCGTTTCGACGTACTTTCGACCTCGAGCTCCGCGAGCTCGAGGGAGGCCAGGGTGACGTGTCCGACCGGGAAGCGACCCGTCGGGGGCGGGGCCCGAGTGATCGGCAGTGGGGCAGCGGCGGTCTCGATCACCGAGAGCTTCCCCGACTCGGACAATGTCCACTGGAACACGAAGGCGAACGAGGTCGTCGCAACGGCGCTTACCTGGCAGCTCCAGGCGTACGCGCTCTGCGCGACTGTCGCCGGCTGAAACACATTCCTACTGGGGAGCCTGGAGCTCCCCAGTAGGCGCTAGTCGTCCACGATCTCGATGTCCGGCCGGAAGGCCGCGACCGCGAACCAGAAGGGCTCGTGGAAGGGAACCGGCTCGCCGTCGAGCGTCACGGTGACCGACCCCACATCCCGACCGGAGGCGATCCCGACGCCGTCGAGCGCCGAGGCGACGCCGCCTTTCCAGCGCACGTCGACCTCGCCTTCCTCGGTGTCGAACGTGAGCCGTCGCACCTTCGCGAGCGACGAGAACGGCACCGCGTACGCCTTGTCTCCCGCTTCGACGTAGACGACCCGCTCCTTCGGAGGCAGGCGATCGTCATCGCCGTTTCTCGTGGCGAAGAACGGTGGCGTGTCGATCGAGTCGTAGCCGACGTACGGGTTCTGGCCGTAGTCGCGGACGAAGGCCGTGTCGCGATTCAGGACGAGGCTCTCCGGGTGCTCGCGGCGGAACTCCTCCCACGAGACGATCCGCACCGGCAGCTGCTCGAGCTTCTTCCCGGCGAGCTCCCCGACGAGCGCCTCCCCCGAGAACTGCTGCCACCACGACTCGGTCGTGCGGTCGTACATGACGAGATCGGAGTCGCGAAGCTTGCCGGTCGTGCCGAACGTGTGCGTGTCGCCGTCGAGCCGGCGGTCGAAGACGATCGAGGTGTTGCAGAGGGGGCAGAACGTGACCGCGATGGGCGTGTCGCCGATCTGGTCGTTGGCGATCTCGTGCCACATCAGGATCTGGATCGGGTATCCACGTGTCTCGCCGTCGACCTCGACGAGGATCACGGGCTCGCG
>JAERMP010000109.1 GCA_016844515.1 Thermoleophilia bacterium
CGACCGCGAGGAACGTCTTCTCGAGCCGGTCCGTCACCCGGCCGGAGGGGTATGCGAGGGCGACATGCGTGTACAGGACATAGCCGAGCTCCCCGACGAGGAAGAACACCGTGAACGCGAGCGGGTCGTAGCTATACCGGAACTGGCGGGCGAGAAGCGCGAAGCACGTGGCCACCATCAGCGGACCGAGCCGGTTTCCCGGTCTGCGAAGCCAGGCGATGAGGCCGGCTGCGAGGAACGACCATGCGGCGACGATCGTCGACATCGCCCGGAGCGGCGTTGTGAGCGGTTCCGGCAGGTTGTCGACCTGAACCTGATAGGCGAGGACACCGAGGACGACGCCTGAGATTGCCAGTAGCGCAAGGGTGATTCGCGTCGCCCGTTCGGACATCTCGTTCTGATCGTCACAGATCGTCAGCGTTGATTCCACCGGGCAGACCCTGGAGCCGAGACCGGGGTAAACCCCGAGGCAAGTCCAAGGCCGACCCGGTTACCGCCACACGGTGTCGGGCCTAGCCTCGGGGCATGACGAATCTCAGCTCATACATGTGGCTTCGCGGCGCTCCGATGGGCTCCGCAGGCAGGCATCACTTCGCAGTGAAGGCGGCCGAGATCGCCGTGGCACTCATCGTGCTGGCGGCACTCACGGGTGCCTGGCTCGCGTTCTTCACGTTCGTCCCGCTCGACTTCACGCCGCCGAGGGTTCGATGAGCGACTTGCTCGTCAACGACGTCCACTCGCGGCTCAACGAGACCGCGGTCGACGGGATCGTGCCGGTCGACTCGCTCGAGTCGATCGGCACGGCACTCGCTCGCGCGCGCTCCGCGGGCCGCCCGGTGTCGATCGCCGGCGGCCGCCACGCCATGGGCGGTCAGCAGTTCTGCTCGGGCGGTGTCCTTCTCGACACCCGGCCACTCGACCGCGTGCTCTCGATCGACGAGGAGCGCGGCCTCGCCGACGTCGAGGCCGGAATCCAGTGGCCCGCGCTGATCGATGCCCTCGCCGACAGCTGCTGGACGATCCGCCAGAAGCAGACGGGGGCCGACGACCTCTGCATCGGCGGGGCTGTGTCAGCGAACGTCCACGGCCGCGGGCTCACCTACGCCCCTTTCATCGCGGACATCGAGAGCCTCGTCGTGGTCGGGGCGGACGGCGTCGCCCGCACGTGTTCGCGCGACGAGAACGCCGATCTCTTCGGACTCGTCTGCGGCGGCTACGGGCTCTTCGGCGTCGTCTACTCGGCAACGCTCCGGCTCGATCGCCGTCGCAAGGTCGAGCGCGTCGTGCGGCTCGCTCACGCCCACGAGCTCGAGGAGCTATTCGCTGAGCGCATCGATGCGGGCTTTCTCTACGGCGACTTCCAGTTCGAGATCGACCCTGCGTCGTCTCAGTTCCTCCAGCACGGGATCTGCTCGTGCTACCGGCCTGTCCCCGACGACACTCCGCCCGGCGCCGACACGAAGCTGAGCGCCGAGGACTGGAGCACGCTCCTGCACCTCGCGCACACGGACAAGACGCGCGCGTACGAGCTCTATGCGGCGCACTATCTCTCCACGTCGGGGCAGGTCTACCTGTCCGATCGGCACCAGCTCGCGACGTACGTCCCTGGCTACCACTGGCCCGGATCGAGCGAGATGATCAGCGAGCTGTACGTGCCCCGGCGGCTCCTCGCGGACTTCCTCGCCGCGGCGGCGCGCGACATGCGGGCGCTCGAGGCGGACATCGTCTACGGCACGGTCCGCCTGATCGAGCGAGACGACGAAAGCTTCCTCGCCTGGGCGCGAGAGCCCTGGGCGTGTGTCGTCCTCAACCTCCACGTGGAACACACCCCAGCGGGTATCGAGCACGCCGCGCGCGCTTTCCGCCGGCTCATCGACCTCGCGCTCGATCGGGGCGGGAGCTTCTACCTCACCTACCACCGCTGGGCGACGAGGCGGCAGCTACTGCGCGCGTACCCGCAGCTGCCTGCTTTCCTCAACGCCAAGCTCGAGCACGACCCGGGCGAGCTCTTCCAGAGCGACTGGTACCGCTGGCTCCGCTCGGCGATCGAGCTGGAGGCGGCCGCGTGATCCTCGCTCTCACCGTTCTCGCCTCGACATTCCGGGGTGATTGCCGCGCCTGCGAGCGCGAGCGCATCGCAGGCGTCGATGCTCTCGTCGCCCGTCCGAGGCGCGGCTCGGGCCCGGTCGTCGTGTTCGCGAACGCCGCGACGCCCCTCGGAGTGGAGCAGCCTGCCGTCAGTCGCTTTCTGAGCGCTCTTGCGGGAGCCGGCTTCGTCGCCGTCGCGCCGGAGCTTCCGCACGTCCGCATGGGCGAGGTCACGCCCGAGACGATCGACTCCCTCGTCCGTGTCTCGCGTGCCGTAGGCCCGCGCGTGGCGCTCGTCGGAGCGTCCACCGGAGCCGGGCTGGCGATCCTTGCCGCCGGCGATCCGCGACTCGCGGATCGCGTGACGGCAGTCGCTTCCATCGCTCCCTTCGCGAGCCTCCGGAACGTCCTCGAGCTCGCGACGACCGGGATCTACGGAGATCGGCCCCACGTGGCCGCGCCGTTGCTGGCCCGCGCGGCGGCGCGGTCACTCGCCGCCTCGGCGCCGAACGATCCGGCAGTGCCGGCGCTCCTGGAGAACCGAGACCCCGCGCGCTTTGACGAGCTGTACGCCGCGCTCGAGCCCGAGACCCGAACCATGGTGCAGGAGCTTTCGCCCATCTCGCGGATCGGCGACGTCGTGGCGCCGGTCGAGATCGCTTCGTCGCCGGCTGACCCGTTCTTCCCCGTCGAGGAATCGCTCGCGCTGGCGGAGGCGGGGCGCGACGTACGGCTTACCGTGACGCCCGCGCTGCTCCACGTGAAGCCTTGCCTGCGTCCTGGGCTCGGTCGCGTCGCGACGCTGCTCGACCGCACGCTGCGGCACGCTGCGCAGGCGGAGCCTGCTCCCGCATTCCGGCCCGCGGTGGCGTGATGGCCGGCCGCCTCGGGCAGCCCGCCAAGTTCCTGGTTGTGGGGATCGGCGGCTTCGTGTTGAACGTCTGCGCTTTCACCGCGCTTTTCGGGCTCGGAGCCTGGTACCTCGCCGCGTCGGTCTTCGCGTACCTCCTCTCGAACGCGGCGATGTACGTCGGCAACCGCTACTTCACCTTCCGGCTCTCGCACGACGGCTTCGTCGGCGCGTACCTCCGCTATCTCGCCGTCGGAGGAGTCGTCGCCGGGCTCACGGTCGTCCTGCTCGCCGGGTTCGTCGAGGGCCTCGGCATGGACGCGAGGTCGGCCCAGGCGCTCGCGCTCAGCTTGCTCGTGCCCATTTCCTTCGTGCTGAGCAAGCGCTTCGCGTTCCAGCTCAGGCCGGCGTAGCGCGAATCCCGATTCTGCTCTCGGGGTATTCCCCGAGGTAGAGGGTCTCAAGAATCGGGATTTGCTCTAGCAAATCTCAAGAATATTCCGATGTGCAATTGATTCGAAAAGTCGAGCATCTGGCGCATGGAAATCAAGCGCCGGAGTTACGCGAAGACATCGCGAGCGATTAGTGGTTCGTTAGCCGCCTGTGGTCGGGCGGTTAGCGGTCGGCTCGAGCGTGACCGGTGCACCCGAGAACCCGAGAGGAGGGACACCATGCATCAGGTCACGCGCATGCACCGCACGCTCGTCGTGCTCGCAGTCGGTCTGCTCGCGCTCGCGGCTCCGCTCGTCGCGTACGCAGACGGTCCGCCCGTTGGCCACTGATCAGCGGGTCGCAATGAACGAGAGGCCCGTCCTGCGGGCCTCTCGTCGTTCTGTGCAGCCCTACACGGTTCTACGCCCTGAGCGGAGCCGGGGAGAGTGCTCGTACTTGCGCGAGAGCGACGAGATTTCCCTTCTCCCTGAAGACGCGAGCCGCATTTTCGGCAGCTCCAGAGGCCTGCCTTGTGGATCCACTCAGGCGGAGCACCTCCGAAAGCGCCATGAAGGCGCGGCCTTGCAGATTCAGGGCGTCTGTCCGGTTGGCTACCGAGACAGCTTCCCGAGCGAGTGCGACGGCATGAGCCTCCTCGTTGCGGTTCGCCGCGAGCCTGGCACGAACACCAAGGCTTCGCACCAGTGCCGGTAGAGCAACGCTTGCACCCCGAGAGGTCGACCTCTCGCTCCATCTCTCGGCCTCCTCTAAGCGCCCCTGCATAAGAAGCGCTTCGGCCAGGTCCGCTGCGCGGCCCGACAGGCTGTGCCAGTCGCCGATGCGCTCGAGTGAGTCGCATGCTGCGCGCAGGACACCCTCTGCTTCGATTGGATCCCCTGCCATGAGCTCCACGTCGCCGAGCACGGCGCGGCATCGCGCGGAGACAGCACCGAGTTGGCCCAGTTCATCAAACGTCAAGCGCGCCGCCTCGATGAGCTCACGTGCACGACCAAACTCGCCACGCTGTGCCTCCAGACCGCCTTGATAGACAAGGACGTTTGCACGCCCGAGGAGGCCAGCCGTGGAATCGTCCTGGAGTTCCTCACAACGTTCTAGTGCATCTGGCACGGCCTCGGGCCCGTGGTAGAGCGATGCCGCGATCTCTCCGAGGCATGAGGATGTTGGAAGCCGCGCCGCCCGATAGTGGATCAGAGCACGCTCTGCCGCCGCCTGCCGCTCTTGATGACGACAGCGAATCACGCCGTGCACATACCCGACCAGGAGCCAGGCACGCCCTAGCGCTCGATGGTCATGAGCGCTCTCGAAGGCCGGGATCGCTCTCGCGGCAACATCGAGCAACCCATCCGAGCCAGTTGCTGGATCGCGAAAGAGCTGAAGGCACGCAAGTTCGAGGTGTCCGCGCAGCTCGCGACGATGGTCAGCTGCGGCTTCTGAGGTGCTGATCGCTTCTGCCGCGATGCTCTCGGCGGCTTCCGGCTCGCCGATCGCGAGGAGGGCGATCGAGAGCTCGCTCAGGAGTTCTCTGCGCATCTCGTCACCTGGTGGCAGCAGAGATGTCGCACGGCGGAGCAGGTTCACTGTCGCGAACTCATCGTTTCGTCGCCATGCGCGGTTGCCGGCAGCGCCAAGTCGGTGCCCCGCGTCGTAGGCAAGTCTCTCCGCGCGTCGATCGGACTCGCCGAGCTCCGTCCGCAGTCGGTGGGCCTGCTCGAGGTGGTAGCCGACGAACTCGTCGAGCTCGGGGAGAACGGCATACGCCTCATCCAGCCGGTCGGCGAAGCGCTCGTGGAGCTCCGCGCGCACGCGCTTGGGAGCCGAGCGGTACACGGCCTCCTGAACCAGTACGTGCCGGAAGCCGAAAGCGCCGTTTCCGCGTGGGCGTACGAACCCCCGATCCGACAGCGTGCGGAGGTGTGTGCGAGCTGTGGGCACAGCCGCTGCGTCGAGGAGAGCGACGACGTCCTCCGCGCTGAACTCCCTCCCGACGACCGAACCGCGCTCGAGCACCGCTCGCTCACCGGGACCGAGCCGGTCGAGACGTGCGGCGAGGAGGGCCTGCACGGTCTCCGGCAGAGCGCGTTCGAGGAGCCCGCCCTCGAGCGCAAGCGCGAGGAGCTGTTCGAGGAAGAACGGGTTGCCTTCTGCCGTCGTAATGATGTGGGCGCGCTGGTCGGTATCGAGAACACCGCCCCCCAGACCATCGAGGAGCGCGTCGGTTTCCTCCGCCGAGAGCGCGTCGAGGACGACTCGGACTGCGTTGTCCCGGCCTTCGAGGAAGTCGGGCCGATCTTCGAGGAGCTCCTCGCGTGCGATGCACAAGACGAGGATCGGCGCGTTGCCCTTGTCTGCAAGCTGCTCGACGAGCTCGAGGAAGGTGGGCTCCGCCCAGTGGATGTCATCAAAGACGACCACGACGGGCTTCTCACGAGCGAGGGCGTCGCAATACCGGCGGAACAGCCAGGCGATCTCGGGCGCAGGTGGCGATGTCTCGGCCTCGAGTGCTGCGAGAACAGCGTTGCGCTCGTCACCGCTGGGAGCTTGGCCGAGGGCCTGACGCAGTGGCCAGTAGGTGATGCCGTCGCCGTACGACAGGCAGCGGCCCCAGAGCGTTGTCACACCTCTCGCGCGCCGTGTGAGCTCGGCTGCGAGGCGCGACTTGCCGACACCGGGCGGTCCCACGACGACGGCGACGCAAACCGTGGAGCCGTCTACCGCGCGCTTGAGGATCTTACGAAGCGCCGCGAGCTCGCGCTTTCGGCCGACGAGCGGCGCATCGAGGCGACGCTCGAAGGCGGGCGCATGCTCGGCCAGCTCGATCAGAGTCCACGCGTCGCCTTTCGGCTCGAGCTGAGCGGCGTGCGTCAGGCGTCGGGCGGCCGTCTCGCTGACCAGGACCTCGCCGTCGGCGGCCGCTTGCCGCAGGAGCGCCGCCGCGCGGACGGGAGGGCCCGATGCAGTTCGATCGGCCGCGACCACCTCGCCGATCTCGATCCCGACGGAGAACGTGATCGAGTCCATTGGTGCGAGCGCAGTACGGGCTTCGAGCGCAGCGCGAGCGGCTCGCAGGGGATCGTCCTCGTGAGCCACGGGTACCCCGAACACGGCGGTGACCGAGCCGTCGGCGAGTCTCTCGGCCACGCCTCCGTGGCGAGTCACTGCAGCGATGACGGCCGACGCAGTCGTGTCGAGCTCCCGGTCCTCGACCTCTAAGTCGATCGCTCCGACGGCTTCCAGGCCAACGGACAGGACGGCAGCGAGTCGTCGCGTTCGCATGACCGGCGAGGGCGCGGCCGGCAAGAGCGCTTCGTCTTGCCGGAGAATCGCGGCTTCGAGCTCCTTGAGCTCCGGGCCGGGCTCGATCCCGAGATCCTCGATGAGCGTCTCCCGTGCTGCGCGGTATGCGGCGAGCGCCTCGGCTTGGCGCCCTGCGAGGTAGAGCGCGCGCATGAGGAGTGCGCGGGGGCGCTCGCGGAGAGGCTGCGCTTCGACGAGCGCCTCGATCTCCGCTATCAGCTCGACGTGCCTCCCGAGCAAGAGGTCGGCGTCGATCCGATCCTCGAGCGCAGCGAATCGGAGATCATCGAGGTGAGCGATTTCCGCCTGCGCGAAAGGCTCGTAGGCGAAATCCGCGAGCGCGGGGCCGCGCCAGAGGGCGAGCGCGTCTCCGAGTGTTCCTGTGGCCGCGGCCGCGTTGCCGCCGCGAAGCTCCTCGTGGCCGTCCGCGACAAGGCGGGCGAAGCGATGGATGTCCACGGCCCCCGGCTCCAGATAGAGCACGTACCCGGGGCCTCGTCGGGCGATCGCGTCGCCAAGCGCCTTGCGGAGCTGCGAGACGTAGACCTGGACCGCGTGGCTTGCGGTCTCGGGCGGCGTTCCCGGCCAAAGCTCCTCGACGAGCCGATCGACGGAGACGACT
>JAERMP010000110.1 GCA_016844515.1 Thermoleophilia bacterium
GGCTTGCGGCCGGAGGCCGGCTCTGCCGGCCGGTAGGCCCCTGTCGCGTCTGCCTTTTCGCAGCGCCAGGAAGGGGAGTTCGCGAGGGGAAACCTCGGTTTCCCCTCGCGTGTTATCGTCGCGCTCCACGTCCCCGACGGTAGAGAGGTGAGGTTTCAAGGTGGCCAACTCGCGTGAAGAGATTCTCGAACAGGTCAAAGGCGCGCTGAGCGAGAAGCTCGGCATCGACGAGAGCGAGATCACAGAGGAAGCGTCCTTCGAGGAGGATCTCGGGGCCGACTCGCTCGATCTGGTGGAAGTCGTGATGGACCTCGAAGACCAGTTCGGGCTGAAGATTCCCGACGAGGACGCCCGTGGGCTTACGACCGTCGGCAAGGCGATCGACTACGTCATCGCACACCAAGGCTAGCGCTCACGAGGCCGGGCCGGACGAGCTCGGCCGCCTGATCGAGGAGCTTCCTACCGCTCGGCGCGAGCAGGTCTTCACCCACGCGTCGTGGGCGGAGGACCGCGCGAAGTCGTACGAGCGCCTCGAGTTCCTCGGCGACAGCGTGCTCGAGCTCGCGATCGCGCGCGCGGTGTTCGACCGCTTCGCAGACGCCTCGGAAGGACGGCTTGCGAAGATTCGGGCGCACGTCGTCTCGCGGCAGAGTTGCGCAGGGGTCGCCAAGGAGCTGGGCCTCGGCGAGCGTCTCCTGAACTTCGCGGGAGATGTCCCGCCGGACGAGCTCCAGCGGATCTCGCGAAGTCGCAACGTGCTCGCCGCGGTGCTCGAGGCCGCGATCGCGGCCGTCTACCTCGAGCACGGGTTCGCGCGCACCGAGCCTGCGATCGTCGCGGCGTTCTCGGAGAAGATCGAATACGCCCGCTCGAGCCATGTGGACTACAAGACCGAGCTCCAGGAAGGGCTCGCGCGATCGGGCCGTCAGGTGCACTACACGGTGCTCGAGGTCGATGGCCCGCCGCACGACCGGCAGTTCGTCTGCGCGGCACACGTGGCGGGAGTGCAGCTCGGCATCGGGCGCGGCTCGACGAAGAAGGCCGCGGAGCAGGAAGCTGCCCAGCAGGCGCTCGACGCGCTCGGCGTGGTTCCCGAGCGGATCTAGCTGTAGTTCCCAGACACGTTGTTGACACCGTAGAGCGTCACTGAGCCCTCCTAGGGTGCGGCTTGTCAAAGAGTCGCGATCCAAAGGAGGGCTCTTGTGGATCTTCATGCAAATGCGGTCTTGACCGTTCGTCAACGTCAGCGTGTCTGTGATCTGGTCGCTGCCGGAGTGACGATTACGGCTGCGGCGCTCGTGGTCGGATGTTCGCGGCAGACGGCATCCAAGTGGGTAGGTCGCAAGCGACGAGGTGAAGGTCTCGGCGATCGCTCGAGCCGACCTCACCGCTCACCACGACAGACGCCTCAGGTGATCGAGCGCGCAATCCTGCGTGCCCGCGCCGAACTGCGCGAGGGACCGCACGTGATCGGCTGGGCGCTCGGGATGGCAGCCTCGACGGTGCACGCAGTGCTGCGCCGGCACGGCTGCTCCCGGCTTGTGAGCAAACCGCCTGCTGGGGCGATCGTCCGCTACGAGCGCTCCCGCCCAGGCCCACGGCAAGGCCGGCTGGCAGTACCTGTTCGTGGCGATCGACGATCACTCGAGACTCGGCTTCGCCGCCATCTACCCCGACGAGACGAGCGTGAGTGCGATCTCCTTCCTCGCCGAGCTCGTTTGCTTCTATGGTCAGCACGGCATCCGCGTCGAGCGCGTGCTCAGCGACAACGGCGTCTGCTTCAAGCGCTCCGCTGGGCGGAGGCCTGTGCTGCCCATGGGATTGCCGTACGCAAGACCCGCGCCTATCGCCCGCAGACCAACGGCAAGGCTGAGCGCTTCATCCGCACCCTGCTCGAGCGCTGGGCGTACGCCTACTCCTACGAACACGAGTCACAGCGTCTGGCGGCGCTCTCCCCCGCGCTCGACTTCTACAATCGCTTCCGTCCCCACCGCGCCCTTCACGGGCTCACGCCGCTGCAGCGCGTCAACAACCTCCCTGGGACATACATCTAGTCATCGGCCCTGGAGCGCGTGCAGGGATGCGTCTGAGAGCATCGCTAGAGCCAAGGCGGATGCTCTGGGGAAATCCCTAGGTTTTCGCTCCGCGATCGATCAGGATTGAACTGTGCTGATCGGTCGCAAGGGGGAGCGTGCGACACTCGACGCGCTCACTGAGGGAGCTCTGCATGGCAACGGCGCCGCGCTGCTGGTCACTGGTGAGCCAGGTATGGGCAAGACCATGCTGCTCGACAACGCGGCAGAGCGAGCGCAGGGAGGCTTGACCGTGCTCCGTGCGTCCGGTCGCGAATCGGATGCGGACCTTCCGTTTGTGGTGCTCGCGGAGCTCCTCCGACCGGCTGAGCAGGAGCTCGATGAGCTTCCAGGGCCACAGGCGCAGGCGCTCCGGCGTGCGCTCGCGCTCGAGAAGGACGGTGACGGGATCGTCGACCGGCTGGCTGTCGGCGTGGCGTCGCTCGGCGTCCTCGCAACGCTTGCACAGCAACGGCCGGTGCTGATCGTCGTCGACGACCTGCAGTGGGTCGATGAACCGTCGCGCGCGACGATCTTGTTCGTCGCTAGGCGCTTGTCGAGGCTGCACATTGCACTCCTGTGCGCCGCCCGGGAGGGAGAGCTGCCCGAAGCCGACGCCCGCGACCTGCCTCGACTGGAGCTCTCGGGGCTGCGTGCCCGCGAGGCGGGCGAGTTGCTCGCCGGGTCGGCGCGCGTGCCGCTCGACCGCGCAGTCAGGCGGCGGCTCCTCGAGCTCTCTGCGGGCAACCCGCTCGCGCTCGTCGAGCTGCCGGCGGCACTTTCCGACGCACAGCTTTCCGGCCATGACCCGCTGGGCGAGCCGATCCCGGTCAACGGAGGGATCGAGCGCACGTTCGGGACTCGCGTCGCGCGCCTTCCTGACCGGACGAGGCGCGCGCTGCTTCTCTCCGCGACTGCCGGTTCGGACGCGGGCGAGTCGGTTGCCGCCGCCTTCCGCCAGGTGGAGCTCGACTATGTCGACCTCGACGCGGCCGTGCACGACGGGCTCGTGATCGTCACTGCGGGGAACGTGGCGTTCCGCCACCCACTCGTCCGCTCCGTCGTCTACCACGGTGAGAGCCCGACGGCGCGACGAGTCGCCCATGCCCTGCTCGCCGATGTCGAGCAGGACGCGGATCGCCGAGCCTGGCATCGGGCCTCGGCCGCGGTCGCACCCGACGAGGTCGCTGCGGTCGAGCTGGACGCTGCTGCGGGCCGTGCGCTCGCCCGGGGGGCACCTGCGTCGGCAGCCCGTGCGTTCGATGCCGCCTCAAGGTTGTCCGCGGAGGACGAGGTGCGCGGGAAGCGCCTGGCGTACGCGGCGCGCGCGGCCCACCGGGCCGGAGACGTCTCGAGCGCAGGCCGGTACGCGACGGCCGCGCGGCAGCTCGCCTCCGACCCCATCACGTTGGCCGACCTGGTGCTCGTCGAGTCCGATCTCCGCATGCGCGAGGGAGATCTCGAGGGGGCTCACCGCGCGCTCATGGCTCACGCGGAACGTCTGGTCGAGACCGACCGTCGCCGCGCGGCGACGATGCTGCTCCTGGCGTTGAAGCTCCGCATCTTCCGCCTCGAAGGAAGAGCGGCGGCCGACGAGGTCGAGCATGTCCTCGCACTGCTTCCGGCAGGCGAGCACGACATCGTCCACCTTACGGCGCTGAGCATGAGCCGTACGGTGGCCGGCAGAGACGGCGCCCGCGACTCGGCGCTCGCGGCAGCCGCCGCCGCGGCGAGAGCGCCCCACGGGCACGCTCACACGCTGGGGATCGCCTGGCCGCTCATCTGGCTCGAGGAGTACGACGTGGCGCGCGAGGTGACGGACCGCGCGACAGCGATCCAGCGCGAGGCCGGCTTCCTGCTCTATCTCCCACAGTCGCTCCTGCCGCAGGCGGAGCTGGACTTCCGTACGGGTCGCTGGGAGATTGCAATCTCGGCGGCCGCCGAGGCGCTCGCATTGTTCGAGGAGACGCAGCAGCCGACCGAGGCCGCGTCGGCCGCAGCCGTGCTGGCCCGGATGGAGGCAGCCCGTGGTAATGGGCAGGAGTGCCAGGCGCTGGCACAGCGCGCCCTGGCGAGTGACGTCGAGTTCGGTCTGCGCAGCTCCTCCGCTCATGCGCTCGCAGCCCTCGGCCTCCTTGCGCTCGGCTCGCGCCGACCCGAAGAGGCGATCGCGCCGCTCGAGACAACCGAGCGGATCTTGAAGCTCGGCGCCGTCGGCGAGCCGTGGCTCCTGTTGTCGGCGCCCGATCTCGTCGAAGCGCTCGCTCACGCAGGCCACGAGGCTCGTGCGCTTGACGTGCTGCGCGACTTCGAGGCGCGCACCGAGGGCATGGGCCGCGCCTCCGCGTCGGCTGCGGCGGCACGCTGCGCCGGGATCCTCGACGCGGAAGGCCGGTGGCAGGACGCGTTCGAGGAGGCACTCGCGCTCCACGCTCAGGTGCCGACGCCATTCGAACGCGCGCGCACCGAGCTCTGTTACGCGGAACGGCTGCGGCGGGGACGGAAGCGCGCCGACGCTCGCGCACGGCTCCATAGCGCGCTCGAGGTGTTCGACACGCTCGGCGCCGCGCCGTGGTCGGAGCGCGCGCGGGCGGAGCTGCGCGCGAGCGGGGAGACGGCACGCCGCCGTTCGACCCCGATCGACGCGCTGACGACGCAGGAGCTCGCCGTGGCCAAGCTCGTCGTACGCGGGGCGACCAACCGGGAGGCAGCCGCCGGTCTGTTCGTCAGCCCCAAGACGATCGAGTTCCATCTCGGCAACGTCTATCGCAAGCTCGAAGTGCGATCGCGCACCGAGCTCGTCCGCACCTTCTCCGCGCGGCTGAGCTGATACACGCGCTGGCGGCGGGGCCGCCGCGCAGCGTGCAACCCTAGGGAAACCCCCGGTGCGAGCAATCGCCCGCGTCCCTACGCTCGACTGCGAAAGACCGTTTGTCAGCGAAGCAAAGGAGGGAGCATGAGCGGTCCACGAGCATTCGGGTGCTTCATCGCGGTCGTCCTCGGCGCGACGTGTGTCGCGGGCGCGACGGCCGGAGGCCAGGCCTCGACGGCAGGACCTGGGTTCAAGCAAGTCGGGAAGTGGGGCAAGATCGGCACCGCGAACGGCCAGTTCCGCAACCCGTTCGGACTTGCGACCGACAAGGCCGGGAACCTGTACGTCGCGGACACCGACAACAACCGGATCCAGGTCTTCTCGGCGAAGGGGGCGTTCCTTCGCAAGTGGGGGACGACGGGTAGCGGAAACGGGCAGTTCCTGAGCGCCCAGGACGTCGCAATCAGCCCGGATGGAAGCGTCTGGGCCGCCGACTACCGTGGCCTACGCGTCCAGCAGTTCGACTCGGGAGGAGGGTTCAAGCAGGCGATCGCCAGTAGCCAACCAACCGGGGTCGGGCTCGACGCGGAGGGCAATCTGTACGTTGCCTTCGGCCCCGTCAGCCCCGGAAAGGTCGCGCGCTTCGACAAGGCGTCCGCCTACGCCCTGGCGAAGGACTGGGGAGGACTGCAATATTCCGGCGACGTCGAGGTGTCTCCAGACGGAAGCGTCTATGCCGCCGACAACCGCGGCCTGCGTGTGGTTCGGTACGACCTCGACGGAAAGCAGCAGGGCTCGATCAAGGGCGGGGTGAGCGCGCCGATCGGGATCGGCGTCGATCTCGATTGCAACTTCTGGATGGGGAACATCTCGCAGCGGCGCGTCGAGAAGCACTCGCCCACGGGCAAGCTGCTCACCACGCTGTCCACGCCCGACATCGTTCCAGAGGACATCGCGGTCGGGCCGAAGGGCGACCTGTACGTCCTGGGCCAGAGCGAGGTTCTCCGCTTCGCGGAGGACAAGGCGAAGCCGGCGACCGCCAGCATTCCCGGCAAGCTCACCGCTGCTGGGGGCGTGGTCAAAATCGCGTACACGCTGAGTGGGGTCGCTTGCCCCGCCGAGGTGGGTGCGAGCGCGACGCTGACGGGCACGGGGATCTCGGGTAAAGCGGCCGGGCTGAAGCTGAAGGCGGGGGCGAAGAACACCATCGTCATGAAGCTCTCGAAGGCCGCGAGCGGGAAGGCGACGTTCAAGATCGTCCTAAAGACGAACGGGCGCCCGACGACGGAGACCCGCAGCGTGACGGTGAGCGCGAAGTGACTCGTCAGCGCAGGTCGCTGACTCGACAGAACGCGCCGCGGAGGTCGGACCCTCCTGTCCTCCGTGGCGCGTCTCAGGCGTGCTCGGGAAGGTGCGAGCCCGCAACCGTGCGGAGCTCGCGGCGAGGGTGGATGGGCTCGCGAGTGAGGGAGTTCCCCGATGATTCGGAGGTCCTCGGCGCCGTAGCGTCAGCGCCACTGTCCCACGACCAGTTGGTCTCTGCGACGACGAATGAAAGGGGTACTACGAGATGAGCACGCAGAGCACGCACACGTGGATCGACGGCCGCGCAAAGGGCCGTGCGGTCGTCCTCGTCGGAGCCATTGCCCTCGTTTGGGTGGCGGCGGGCTCCGCGGGGAAGCCGCCACCACCATGCACCTTCTCAGCGGGCGTCACTATCGCGCGTACGACCGTCACCGGCACGCCCGGGAACGACAACATCGACTGCCAGAACGCGAAGCGCGGAATGACGATCAACGGCGGCGGCGGTAATGACTTCATCGTGGGTGGACCAAAGGGCGACACGATCCACCTCACCGATGGCCTGGCCAGCGGCCAGGGCGGTAACGACACCATCATCGCCGATGCGGGCGGCAACAGCGTGAATGCTGGAGGCGACGAGGGCGATGACTTCATCGACCTGACGTCGCTGAGCGGGACGTTGTCCTCCAGCGCGAGTGGCGGTGCCGGAAACGACGTGATCAACGGTTCGCCGGGCCGCGACAACATCGGCGGGGACGCGGGCGACGACTCGCTGAACGGAAACGGCGGACCTGACTCGGTCAGCGGCGAAGACGGCAGCGACCAGCTGAGCGGCGGAGACGGTGACGACGAGCTTACTGATGGACAATATCCCGACTCCAACGAAGTTGACTTGTACGATGCCGGCGAGACGGGCGAAACTGCCGGAGACTACTGCAACGACTACGACGGGACCGGTGCTGGTACCGACGGCACCGTCGGGTCCGTTTCCGCCGTCCAAGACGACATCGGACTCGCACCAGCTACGAGCAGCTGCGAGACGATCCACGTGGCCCCAGCCCTGGCATAGCGTCACCCAGGCTCGTTAGCGGTCTCGCAGTGACTTCAAGAGGAAGGCCCGCCACCCGGCGGGCCTTCGCTTCTGGCCGACCGAGTTGGCCGGCGTCAGAACTCTCGGGAAACCCCTGGTGCGAGCGGTCGCCCGTGTCCCTACGCTCGCCTCCGTAGACCGTTTGTCAGCGAATCAAAGGAGGGAGCACGAGCCATCAGTCGCTGACGCACGAGAAGCGCCGCGGAGACCGGACCCTCCTGGTCTCCGCGGCGCGTCTGTCGTCCGTCGCGGGCGCGAGAATGCCGCTTCGGTGCACCTGCGCACGCTTCGCATCCGCGGCTTCAAGTCGTTCCCCGAACCGCTCGAGATCACGCTCGAGCCGGGTGTGGCCGTCATCGTCGGGCCGAACGGCTCCGGTAAGTCGAACATCGCCGACGCGGTCGTGTGGGCTGCCGGCTCGCTGACCCCGTCCGAGCTTCGCGCCGAGAAGCCCGACGACGTCCTCTTCGCAGGCGGAGGCGACCGGAGAGCAGCCGATCACTGCGAGGTCGAGCTCATCTTCGACAATGAGGACGACGCGTGGCCCGACCTCGACTTCAGCGAGGTATCGATCGCCCGCCGACTTGTGCGCGGAGCGGAGGGGCAGTACCTCGTGAATCGGGCGTCCGTACGCCGTACAGATCTCGTAGAGTTGCTCGCCGACGTCGGCCTCGGGGCTTCGATGCACTCGATCGTCGGGCAGGGCAAGGTCGAGCAGGTACTTGCCTCCAAGCCCGAGGACAGGCGTGCCTTCGTCGAAGAGGCAGCAGGTCTCGGGAAGTTCAAACGGCGTCGTCACCGAGCGGAGCTGAAGCTCGCTCGCGTCGCGTTGCAGGTCGAACGGGCGCACGATGTCGAGGATGAGGTACGGAAGCGCCTCCGCCCGCTGGCTCTCCAGGCGACCGCGGCCGAACGCGCAGAGAAGCTTGCGCTCGAGGTCGACGCGCTGCGCGCCCGAATCGCGCAGCTCGACCTCGCCGACTCCGACGCGCGGCGCTCCGACTCGGAGGGGCGACGGGATGCTGCTGCGCTCGCGCGGCGCGGGGCACAGTCCCGACTCGAAGGTCTGCTGACCGACCGAACCCGTGCCGAGGACGAGCTTTCCGACGCCGCCGGCCGCCGTGAGGCCGCGGTCGCTGCGCTCTATCGACTGCAAGGCGGCATCGAGCGGCTCGGGCTTCGCGGCGAGGCGGCGACTGCGCTGCTCGAGCGCTTCAGGAGCGAGGTTCCGGCGGAGCCGGACGGCGCGAAAGAACCCGACGATGCGGCCCGCCTCGAGCTCGAGGCAGCGCGCTCTGCCGAAGCTGCCCGCGTCGCAGAACGAGAGCACACGGGTCTCGTCGAGCGTGCCGCGCTCGTGCGCGAGCGGGCTCGGGCGCTTGAGCAGGCGCTCGCCGAGCAGGAGGGACTTCCACCAGCCGCGCGGGCGCTCGCCGAGCAAGGCTCGAGCCTGGCGCTGGCCGCCCTCGAGGTCGAGCCCGGTATGGAGCGGGCCGTTGCTGCCGCGCTGCGCTCACGGGCCTCGGCCGTTCTCGCCGACGATCCCGTCGTCGGGCTCGCGCTTCTCCAGCGCTTCTCCAGCGTGCTCGCGCAGCAGGGCTGGGCAGCCTCATCGTGCTCACGGGCTCTGAACCTCAGGAGCTCGTACGGGAGTTCCCGGTCGTCTCGCTGGACGCACTGCTCGACGTTCACGTCCCGTCGGTCACTTCGGAGGGGTTCGGGCACGACCCCGTCCGCGGCGAGCTGTGGTTCGCCGGCGAGACCGCTGAGGCCGTCCTGCTCGAGCTGAAAGCGCGACTTCGCGTGCTGTCTGCCGAGGCGGCCGAGCTCGAGGAACGGGCGGCCGCCGCAGCCATCACCGTCGAAGAGGCGACGGCGGCCTCACGTGCAGCCGAGTTGGCATACGGACGGACGGCTCCGAAGCTCCGAACGCAGGTCGATGCTCGGTTGCTCGGCCGGCTGATCGCCGGCGCCGATGCGCTCGCGCACGGCATCGTCTCGGCACAGCGAAGCGCCGAGCGGCTCGACGCGCCGCTGCGAGCCCGTGTCGACGCGGGGGCCCTGCGCTCTGGCGGGCTCGGGGACGAGCTGCGCAGGCTCGGAGCAGCCGAAGTCGGGCTCCGTCAGGAGCTCGAGGAGGCGAGTCAGCGCTTGACGAGCGCCGAGGTGGAGATCGCCCGCATCGACGCGGAGACGACCGACGCCACGCGACGGCTCGAGGCGGCGGGCGAGGTCGATCCAGCAGAAGGCGATGACCGCGACGAACTTGCGGCCAAGGTCGAGCGGCTCGAGATGCGCCGAACGACGCTCGGCCAGGTGAACCCGCTCGCGCGCGAAGAGTACGACGCGGAGAAGGAGCGCCTCACGGATCTCCAGGCGCAGCGGGAGGATCTCGAGAAGAGCCTCGCGGAGCTCGAGCGGCTCCGCGCCGATCTG
>JAERMP010000015.1 GCA_016844515.1 Thermoleophilia bacterium
ACCTGCCGATGGCCGCTGAGGCTCTCGTCGCGAGATCGCAGGCGGAGATCGGACAGTCGAACGACCGGGGTCGAGCGCTGTGCTCCGCATTCCTACGCGAGGCGGCGGCAGGCTAGTGGACGTGTCCGTAAGTTCGGTCGTGACTGGCGGTTCGCAGACCGAGCAGCTCTAGGACGCAGGGAGCCCCGATACCAGAAGGTATCGGGGCGACTGAGGACGACGGGATGCGACGCGTCTGCGGGCCGCCAGGCACACCCCCGTACTTGCAGACGCGTCCACTAATCGGAAACCGAGCGCGACCACTCGTGCCACGAGCCCGCGTAGTTCCGCGCTTCGTACCCGGCGCCACGGAGAACCTGCGTCGCAAAATCTGAGCGACTCCCGGAGTGGCAGTAGGCGATGACCTCGACGCCCTCCGCAAGCCCGACGAGCGCACGCACGTCGTTCGCGCTCCGGCACTCGAGCAGCCGGTCGAGTGGGAGATTCACGGCGCCCTGGATGTGACCCTGCCGCGGGTCGCAGTGAGCGCCGGCCGAACCATCGAACTCCGGCCGCGTCCGTACGTCGAGGAGCACGAAGTCGTCGTCGCCGAGGCGCCGACGAAGCTCCTCCAGCGTCACGTCTGCCATTGGCTCAGGAACTCGAGGAGAACGGCGTTGAACCGCTCGGGCTGCTCGACACTGATGAAGTGGCCTGCTCCTGGGAAGACCTCGACCGTCGCGCGAAGAGCGCCTGCTGCGAGCTCACGCGACTCGTCGACCGAGACGATGTCGTCGCGGTCTCCGATGCAGACGAGCAGCGGGCCGCCGAAGGACGCTGCGATCCCGGTGAGGTCCATCCGATCGCGCATCGCTTCTTGAGCGACTGCGAGATCCTCGGCGGTGTCGTCGGTGTCCAGCTCGGGAGGCACGCCCCGCGCTCGAAGCGCGGCGATCTCGTCGTCACGCTGGCGGCGGCGATCGAAGGTGTCCGCCCCGGCCCGCGACGCAACCAGAGCCATGCCGACGATGCGCTCGGGCGAGCGGCGCGCGAGCGCGAGCGCGCAGTAGCCGCCCATCGACGCGCCGACCGCAACGAACTGCCCGTCGTAGTCGCGGAGGAGGTGCGCCGCCCACCCGTCGATCGAAGGCCCGCGCCCATAGAGATGCGGCACGATCGGTTCGAAGCCGTTCTTTCGCAACGCGGTGACCTGCGGCACCCACATCCGCTCCGAGAGCGGCCACCCGTGGAGCAGGATCACCTTCATGCTCGCTCGACCCGAACGACGCCGGCGAGCTCGGGGGCGTCCGCCCAGCCGTGACCCGCACCCTCGATCCCCATTGCGCCGGCCAGATCCGCGAGGAGGTCACGTGCGAGAGGCAGGTCGGCCGGCGCGGGCGCCGTGCGCGCGATGCGACGCACAGCCTCGGGCTCCGCCCCGGTAAGACGGGACACGACCGTCGGGTTCGCCGCGAGCCCGACGACGTCTCCCGGTGGCAGAGGGCCGTAGAACTCTGGGACAGAGAGGTACTCGTCCACGATTCGCCCGCGCTCGAACAGGATCATTCGCACGAGCTCATCCCGTTCAACGCCGAGGAGGACGGTTACGGCACCAATCCGATCCGAGAGCTCACGGGCAAACCGGCGCAGCATCTCGGGATTGCGGTCGCAGACGTCGTCGTAGACCGCCGTCCAGCCATTTCGGGGAGGGACGACGAGCGAGCCGCGAGACCCACCCGGAAGCCTCGGAACGAACCGGCGAACGGCCTGCTCGACCGCGCTCAGGTCGTCCGACTGGAGGTGGATCGAACCGAACGAGGACGCCTCCTGCACGCCGAGCCTGGTCTCGAGCGCCGCTACCTCACCGACCATGATCACGACGTCGTCGCGGAAACCCCAGCGGCCATAGAGGGAGCGCGCGTTCGCATTCGATGCCACGACGTCGAGATCGATCATCTCGATCCCGAGCGCGCCGAACGCGGCGAGCACCTCGCGCATGAGCTCCGTGCCGATGCCCGAGCGGCGTTCGGCTTGTCTGACGTAGAGATCGGTGAGCGTCCCGAGAGGCGGCGAGCGGCGTCGTGCGAGGGCAAAGCCGATCGGAGCACCGTCGTCGTCTTCGGCGACGAACGCGATCTCGGAGGCGAGGATCTCGGCCACTTCGGCGAGCTCCTTCTCCTGGTCCGCGGGTCCCTCGTGTATCGGGGGAGGGATCTCGTGGTCGAGCTCTCGCCAGAGCGCGGCGATCGCCTCGAAGTCGGCCGGGCCTGCGCGCCGGACTGTCACCCTGCCATCCTCGCGCCGGCGAGCAGAAACTGAGCCGACAGGTTCTCGAAGGGCGCGAAGCGCTCGCCCATGTGGCGGACCTCCTCGATCGACAACGGACGCCCTGCAGCGTAGAAGGTGGAGACGGCCTTTCGCACGCCGAGGTCGCCGGCAGGCCAGGCGCGCGGCCGCGCGAGGTGACGTGCGAGGAACCAGTCGGCCGTCCAGCGCCCGAGCCCACGGATGGCCGTCAACGCCTGGATCACCTCGTCGTCCGAACGGGTCGACAGCGCCGCGAGATCGATGTCCGAGTGTGCGAGCTCGAGCACGTACTCGGCCTTGGCCCGCGAGAAGCCGAGTACCGTGAAGTGCCGCGGGCGAGCTTCACGCATGCGCTCGCGCGTCGGAAACGCCCACGCCTGCTCGTGACGTACGCCGAACCGCTCGACGAAGTTGGCGCGAATCGCAGCAGCGGCGTGAAGCGAGATCTGCTGGGTGGTGATGGCGATCACGAGCGCCTCGAACGGATCGGGGCTCAGTGTCGGACGGAAGCCGGGAAAGGCGTCGACGATTCTGCCGAGCTCGGCATCGCGTGCAGCCCAAGTGCGAAACGCGCCGAGATCGAAAGGGAGCCCGAGGAGGTGGCCGATCTCCGCCGCTGCCTCGGGACTTCCGGGCTCGATCGAAACGCCGTCCGGGGCGGCCGTGATTCGCACTTCCTGCCCGGCCACCACGCGATGAAGGCCTCCTTCGTGCCAGACGGTGGCCCGATCGGAGCCGAAGAGACGAAACCGTGCCGTCGAGAGCTCGAAGTCGTACGAGTCGGGAATCCGGAGGACCACGGCCTCCCGAAGGCTAGTCGCGACCTCCCTGGGCCCCGTCACGGACCAGCGCAAGCTCCGGCCGGGCAGCGAGCAAGAGCATCGCGTGACTCCAGCCGAGGGGGACGACCCAAGCTGGCTTCCCGTCTGGCGTCACCTGCTCGGGCAGGAGCCCGAGCTCCGTCTCCCGGGCGAGCGCGTAATCGAGTGCCCGCCGCAGCCCGGCCTCGTCGCCGAGCTGGCGCTTGGCGAGGCCGAGCCAGAGCGTCGAGATCAGCCACGGATTACCGCCGGCGTAGTCGTCCTTCTCGTGCCGGAGGACACCTCCGTCGGGTAGTCCGAGCTCACGCTCGACGGCCTCGATCGTTGCCCGCATGCGCGGTGAGCCGGGATCGACCGCGCGGAACGGCCACGCGAGTCCGAGCAGCGAGCTGTCGACCCGGGCGTCCTCGGGGTCGGCGCTCCGCACCGTACGCGTCGGGTAGCGCAGTCGACGGTCGAAGATCGCAGGCGGCGGTTCGCCGAGCTCGTCCGACCGGGCAGCCCAGCGCGTGCGGAGATAGCGACCGTGTCGCTCGCTCCAGAGGTGCGTTTCGATCGCCGCCTGGATTCCAGAGGCCGTTTCGAGGTAGCCAGGAGCGAGCGCCGGCTCGTGTCGTGCCGCCATCGCAGCGCATGCGGCGAGCCCGCCGTACGTCGCAGCCGCGCTGTAGGAGTGCTGCCCATCCGACTGCTCCCAGAGATCGACACTCGGCAGAGGCAACCCCGTCTCCGGATCGATGAACGCGCACAGGAAGTCCCCGGCGGCACGAGCGGAGGGCCACAGCTCCCGGTCGAGCGCCGCATCGCCGAGGGCGCGCCACGCAGCTTCGTAGGCGAACACGACGACGCCGGTCTCGTCGACCTGGTGCAGCCCCCAGCTCGGCGCAAGCGAGCCGTCGGTCCAATAGCGCTGGAGCCAGAGGCCCTCGGGTGCTTGCTCGCGGGCAAGCCAGCGGAGAGCCGGACGAACGAGGTCTCCTCGACCCGCCGCGAGGAAGCTGAGGACGACGTATGCGAGATCGCGCGGCCAGACGAAGCCGTAGCCGCCGGACTGCTCGAAGTCGGGATCGAACTCGGGAGCGGCGATCGTCGCTCCTGTCTGACGGTCGGTCAGCTGCTCGAGGACGAGCAGAGACCGGGCGTAGAGATCCGGGAGCCCAGGCACGTCCCCGGCGGCGCGCTCCGCGAGCGCAATGGCTTCGCGGTCGTAGCTCTTACGCTCTTCAGCGAGGAGGTCGAAGCCCACAGCGGCGGGCCTCGCGAGCCGTGCGATCGCCTCGTCCGGGGTGGCGCCGAACGCGGCCAGGACGAGGGCGCCGTTCTCCCGGTCGACGGCACCCGAAACACATCCTTCGACCGGCGCTCGGTGCACGACGATGTCGTCGGCCGCCGCGGCGCCGTTCGCCTCGCGGAGGGACGCTGCCACATCCGAGCCGACGAGGGTCAGTGCCAGCGCAACGCCGCGCACATAGAAGACGAGCGCGCCCGTCGCCGGATCGACGTACGCGGCGACGCTGCGGGGGTCGCCGTCGAGGCTTGGCCTACTCTGGACGACCAGTCGCCCCGGGACCGAGGACTGCACGCCGCGCGCGAGCACGGGCTCACCGGGCGTCACGAGATCGGTTATCTCGACGCTCGCGTCGCCGGCTGCGGCGGTCGTGCACAGCACGGAAGATCCGTTCGCATAGTCCTGGTTCCAGCTGAACGGCTCCTCGTCGAGCCAGCGCAGCTCGCCGTCGACCTCGAGCCCGAGGCGCAGCTCCCCTAGGTGCTGACCGTGATCGACGTTCGGCCAAAACATGCGCTCGATCTCGCCGCGAGCACTCACGGTGACGAGCAGTGAGCCATTGCCGAGGACGGCCGCCGGCCGGAACGCGTACCGCCGACCGGTGTGGTCGAGTGCAGCGCCTAGCTCGTCCTGCATCGCGGTCACCGGCGCGGCTGGATCGAGAGGACCGGCGACGTCGAGATCGAGCCGTCGCTCGCACGAACCGCGGCCACGATCGACACGCGCTCTCCGCGCTTGTAGTCACGCGGGTCGAGATACACGCCGTACGGAGTGCCGTCATCGGCCCCGAGCAGCTGCCACTTCGCTGCTTTCGCACGCCGAACCGCGAACGTCACGCTGAGCGGGTCCACCGTCGATGGGGTTACTGTCAGGCGCACGAGGTTCGTGAAGCGGTCCGGCGTCGCCCGCAAGGTCACGCGGGCCGCGCCGCGAGACGGAAGTGCGGAATCCGCTCGGTAGAGCAGAGCCGAGAGCGCGGGAAGCCGAAGCGTCACACGACCGTTCACCGCGGTCGCGGCAGCCCCACCCGGCCCGAAGAGGGTTGTCCAGGACGAAGAGGGTGTCGCCGTCTGCACCGTGACGGTGGCTGGCTCCTCCGCCGCGTTGAAGGCTGCGAGATACTCGTGCCGAGCCTCTGGGTCGATCCGGCTGACGACAAGCGATCCTTGCTGTGCGAGGCGGACGAACGAGGCGCCTATCGAGAGCGCGGGATGGTCGTCGCGAAGCGCTCCGAGAGCGCGGAGATGCGCGGCGACCGGATGATCGGCGAGATCGAACGACGAGCCGGTCCCGATTGGCGACGAGCCGATGCGAGTCTCGGCCTGCCACTCCGCGACCTTGGTCGGGAAGAGATCCTGACGGGCGGCCTTGTCGCCACCGCGGCCGATGATCCCGAACTCGTCTCCGTAGTACACGACCGGTGCGCCTCGCAGGAGATAGAGAAGGCTGTGGCCGAGGAGGTCGCGGTTCAGGAGCTCGGCGCCTTCTCCGCCTCCCTGCTCCTTGATTCTTAGCGCCGCTCGCCCGACGTCGTGGTTGCCGAGGAACGTCGCAGGCGTGGGTGCGACCCCATTCGCCCCGCGGAAGTAGTCGTCGTCGCCGATGCGTGAGGAGATGCCCTTGGCACCCGCAGAGCCCCCCGCGAAGCGCATGAGGGCGTCCTGGAGTGGAAAGTCGATCACGTTGGGAACGGCGCGCTCACGGACGAACGAGGCGAGCTCGGCCGCGTCTGTCTCGAAGATCTCCCCGAAGATCTCGAAGTCCGCAACACCGGCGGCCCGCGCCGCGGCCTGAATCTTCGGCACCCACGAGCGGAAGAACGCCCGGTCCACGTGCTTGGCAGTGTCGACGCGGAACCCGTCGATCTTGTACCGCCGGATCCAGTCTCCGTACACCTCCGCCAGGCCGGATACGACGAACGGCTGCTCGGTGAAGATGTCGTCGAGGCCGAAGAAGTCACCCTGCTCGAAGCAAACGGGCGAGCAGCTCGAGAATTCGATGTCGCCCCGATTGTGGTAGCGCGTCACGTCGTTGAGCCACGCGGGGCGCTTGAGCGCTCGATTCTGGGGAAGAACGATCGGCTGCCGCGGCTGGTAGCGATCCGAGAGGCACGGGAATCGCTTCCCACCGGCGTACCGTTGTGCAGAGAACGGCTTCCCTCTGCAATCCCGATACGGCATCTCGTCTGGCCCGCGGAAGCTCGTGCCTCCGCTCAAGAGGACCACGTCGGCCGTGTGGTTGACGACGATGTCAACGTAGACCTTCAGGCCGAGGCCGTGCGCGCAGTCGGCGAATGCGGCAAAGTCAGCGTCCGTGCCGAGGTGAGGGTCGACCTTCGTGAAGTCGAGGCCCCAGTAACCGTGGTACGCGGCGCTGTCCCCCTGCACCCATTGCTGGACGACGACGGGCGCGATCCAGATCGCGGTGAAGCCGAGGTCTTTGATGCGCGCAAGGCCCGTGCGGGTGTCGGTGCATGCCCCGGTGAGCCCCTTCAGGTCGCCGCCGTGGTACCACCCGATGTCCGCAGGGTCGTAGCCAGAGAGGGAACGACCACCCATGACGCCGCCGCGATCGTTCGTCGGATCGCCGTTCGCATAGCGGTCGGGCATGACGAAGTAGATCCGCTGCGAGGCGAAGGCCGAGTATGTCGGCGGCTTCGCCAACGTCCGGAGCTCTGCCTCGGTCGGCGGTCGAACCGCATCGGACGTCGCGGTCGCGGCTCCGCCTCCGACTCCCAGCGCGAGCACAGTACCCACGACCGTTAGCAAACCTCTAGCGAAGCGCGGCACCGGTCTCCTCGTCGAAGAAGTGCAGGCTGTTGGTGTCGACGGCGACCTGGACCCGGTCAGCGAGGCGCAGGTCGACCCGCGGTGGGAAGTGGGCTACGAGATTGGGACGGGCGATCCCCTCGTCGGCCTCCTCCACGCCCGAGCCGTGTGTGCCAGGTGTACGGACCGGCTCGGCATCGACGCGGAAGTACGCCATCACGCCGGAGCCGAGCGCCTCGAGGAGCTCGACGGTGGCGCTGAGGGTCGGCAGGTCCGGCCTCGCCGCAGCGGGATGGAGATCCTCCGCACGCATGCCGACGACCACGTTGCGGCCGGCCATTCCTTTGACCGCGGCGTAGCGGTGCACGCAGGGCGTACCGACGGGAAGCGAGGTTCCGCTCAGCTCGGCGAAGACGGCGCCTCCCTCGACGCGGATCGAGCCGCGGAAGAGATTCATCGGCGGCGTGCCAATGAAGCTCGCGACGAAGAGGTTTGCCGGCTCGTCGTACAGGTGCTGCGGCTCGTCGACCTGCTGCAGCACACCCATGCTCATGACGGCGACGCGATCGCCCATCGTCATCGCCTCGACCTGATCGTGGGTAACGTAGATCGTCGTGGTCCCGAGGTCGTGCTGGAGCTTCGCGATCTCGGCGCGCATCTGGACGCGCAGCTTCGCGTCGAGGTTCGAGAGTGGCTCGTCCATGAGGAAGACCTGCGGCTCGCGCACGATGGCGCGGCCCATGGCGACGCGCTGGCGTTGGCCGCCGGAGAGCTCCCGCGGCTTGCGCTCGAGGTACGGCGCCAGGTCGAGCAGCTTCGCCGCCCACGCGATCCGCTCGGCGACGACGTCCTTCGGCATCTTCCGCAGCCGCAGGCCGAAGCCGATGTTGTCGGCGACGCAGAGATGTGGATACAGCGCGTAGTTCTGGAACACCATCGCGATATCCCGATCCTTGGGCGACAGATCGTTGACGACGCGCTCGCCGATCGAGATCGTCCCGCCGGTGATCGCCTCGAGCCCCGCGACCATGCGGAGGGCGGTCGTCTTGCCGCATCCCGACGGGCCCACGAGAACGAGGAACTCGCCGTCCTTCACGTAGAGCGACAGGTCCTGGACGGCGTGGACGTCTCCCTCATAGACCTTGTCGACTTCTTTGAGCTGAACGTCAGCCACCCAGGACTCCTTTCGGTGTGATCACCCGTCGCGAGCCGGATGCTGGGCGTCGCGGGGCAAGGACGCAGGGAGCGTCCATATTGAAATATGGGCGCGACTGAGGACGCGGCATCGCGGCGCCCAGCGCCGGATCGCGACATGGCTGTTCGCGCCGAATGGAGTCCATCTCCTCTTTCGTCATCTGACTCTCCAGACGTGGAATGCCGGCCCGTGAGACGGAAGGACAGCGTCGCAACCGTCGATCGATGCGTCGCTTCCGGCGAGCGTCTCGAACTCGCCGCCCTGCAAGGCAGCAAGTTGCAGTCGCACCGGATCGTGGTCGGCACGCGCGGCGAGACACAGGATCGTCTCCCCGGGTACTTCGCGCAGGTACCCGATGGCGTCGGCAGAGACATGGGCGTACCTGATCCCGCCATGAGACAGCGCTCGATGGCGAAGGCGGAGCGAAACGAGCCGGCGGTACGCCTCGAGTAGCTCCTCGTCCCAAGTCTCAGGGTGGTCCCACGGCATTGTCCGACGCGCGTCCTCGCCCCACTCGCCCTCGAGACCGATCTCGTCTCCTGCGAAGACCATGGGAACTCCAGGCGTCGTCATTTGCAGACCGATGCCGACGAGCTGGCGCTCCCGCGATCCCGCGATCGTGCGGAAGCGGGCTGTGTCGTGGCTGTCGAGCAGCACCCAGGAATGCAACGCGCTCTGCCACGGCACACCCGCGCGAAAACGCCTCATCGTCTCCACGACGGAGCCGCCGGGCAGTCTCGGAACTCCCACCGGCAGGCCGATGAAGCCGTTCCTGGGGTCGGCCGGGAGCTCCTCACCGCGCAGCCACGTCCACACCGGGCGCGTGAAACCGGGGTAGTTCATCGTCCCGTGCCAGCCGCTCTCACGCAGGTCGGCGCGCGCGTCGTGAGCGTGCTCGGCGACGATGACGGCGTCGGATCGGGCGGCGACAGCAGCTGCTCGCATGCCTCGGGACACGTCATGCAAGACGTCCAAGTCTCGCAAGCGGCCGGTCATGTTCGCGACGTCGATCCGCCAGCCGTCGAGCGACATCGGAGGCTCGAGCCAGCGGCGCACCACAGACCCCTCGTGGTCGTACATGCGACCCCGAAGCTCCCGCGACTCGTAGTTCAGCTTCGGCAGCGTCGGAACACCGCTCCAGCACTCGTACCCGACGGCGAGTCGCTCGTCGAAGTAGAAGAACTCCCGCTCCGGCTCACGGCGCTCCTGAGCTGCGGTGAACCACGCGTGCTCAGCCCCCACATGGTTTGTCGTCAGGTCGCCGAGCACGCGGATGCCTCTCCCATGAGCCGCGCGCACGAGCGAGGTGAGCGCCTCGTCTCCTCCGAGGAGCGGGTCGACCGTGTCGAAGCTGGAAGCGTCGTAACGGTGCGTGCTGCTAGCGGGGAAGATCGGCGTCAGGTACAGGACGTTCGCCCCGAGCTCCTCGATGTGGTCGAGCTGTTGCTCGAGCCCCACGAGGTCACCTCCGAACCACTCGAAGGGTGTCTCGGGGCCGCGGCCCGTGGGGAGCTCACCCCACTTCCGCGGAACGGCCCAGTCCGGTGGATCGACGTCGAGACCAGCCGACGCGAAGCGATCCGGGAACACCTGGTACACGACCGACTCGAGGTGCCAGTCAGGGCCGCCGGGATCAGACGTGGCGACGAAGTCGTCTGCGTCCGGAACGTCGAACGACTGCAGACCGGCCCCGTTCACCCAGGCATACCCGAAGTCACCGCCTGAGAGCAACCACCGGTACGGCGTCGTTGGGTTTGCGACCGGGAAACTCGCCTGCCACCAGACCTCGTCTTCCGTCTCGCGATCGACCACGGCCGCCGCCACCTGCGGCTCACCGTCGCGGACGTAGCGGAGCGCCACGTCGTCTGCAGCACGCTCCTTCGAGACCCGAAGGAGGACGGTCGTCTCGTCGCCCAGCTCAGCTGCCGGATCCGGGGCGTAGAGCTCCGAGCCGTCGTGGTGCGGCATGGACAGCAACGACGCCATCTAGCCCTTGACTGCGCCGCGCGTGAGACCCTCGGCGATGAAGCGCTGGAGGAAGAAGAACAGGATCACGACCGGAATGGCCGCCAGCACGACGCCTGCGCAGAACGTCCCCCACTGCTGCGCGTACTTGTCCTGGATGAACCCGTAGAGCCCGACGGTCATGGTGAACTTGTCCGTCGAGTCGAGCAGCACGCTCGCGACGATGAACTCGTTGATCGTCCCGATGTAGGAAAGGAGCGCGACGACCGCGAGCACGGGCGCGGCAAGCGGGAGGATGATCGCCCAGAACACCTGGGACGGCGTGGCTCCGTCGACCCGAGCCGACTCGTCGAGGGAGTCCGGGATCGAGTCGAGGAATCCCTTCATCAACCACGTGTTGACACCCAGCACACCGCCGAGGTAGACGAGGATCACTCCCGTGCGCGTATCCAGGCCGATCGCGGGGAAGACGTTGCCGACCCGAAGCACGATGAGATAAATGGCGACGACCGCGAGGAACGTCGGGAACATCTGGATGAGGAGGAGGCCGAGCATCCCCATCCTCCGGCCCTTGAACCGGTAGCGCGCGAACGCGTATGCGGCGAGCGCTCCGAAGAACACCGACAGGATCGCGGTGGCACCGGAGACGAAGAGCATGTTGACGTACCAGTTCTTATACGGAATGTCCAGGAACTCCTCGCTCGTTCCCACCTCTCCCGGCGTCCCACTGAGGATCGCGCGGAAGTTGTCGAGCGTGATGTCGTCCGGGATCAGCCCCGAGCCCGAGAGCGAGTCGACGGGGTTGAAGGCCGCGGAGACGACGTACAGGATCGGAAGGAGGGCGAACGCGATCGCGGCGAGGCCGACCAGGTAGCGCCACCAGTTGCCGGCGAGAATCGGGCGTCTCGGCCGCGCCGCTTGCGCGACCAGCGGAGCGGCGGTGGCCTCTGTCTGGTCGAGCGTCGTCACCGGACGTTCTCCAATGCGTTGGTGCGCCAGAACGAGACGGCTGAGATGCCGGCGACGATGAAGAAGATGAAGATCGAAACGGCTGCCGCGAGCGCGTACTGCCCACCCCCGGCCGCCTGGAACGCGAGCTTGTACGTGTAGCTGATGAGGATGTCCGTCGAGCCCGCAATCGGCTGATCCACTCCGTACGGCCCGCCGCCGGTGAGGAAGTAGATGTTGTTGAAGACGTTGAAGTTGAACGCGAAGGAGGCGATCAGGAGCGGGGCCGTCACCACGAGGAGCAGGGGGAGCGTCACGCGCCGGAAGACCTGCAACGGTCCCGCACCGTCCACCCGCGCTGCCTCCGTCAGCTCCTCGGGCACCGCCTGGAGCGCAGCTGTGCACACGAGAAACCAGTATGGGAAGCCGAGCCAGACGTTGACGAGGACGCACGACACCTTCGCCCATGTCGGGTCGAACAGCCACGGGATGTTCGTCCCGAGGGTCTGGTTGATGACCCCGAACTCGTCGTTCAGCAAGCCGGCCCAGACGAGCACGACCAAGAACGCGGGAATAGCGAACGGGAGCACGAGCAGCGCCCGTTGAATGCGCTTGAGCTTGAGGTCGGGCTTGTTCAGGACGATCGCGAGGAACAACCCGATCGCGAACTGGATGAAGACGGAAAGCGCCGCATAGGCGAACGTCCAGGCGAAGACCCGGATGAACGGATCGCGGTAGAGCGGATCCGTGACGATGGTCGCGAAGTTGTCGAAGCCGATGTGCGTTCGCCACCCGGGCTCGAGCGCCTCGCCTGCTGCCGACTGGTATGAGCCCTCTCCGTTGTCCGAGTACACGACACCCGTCTCGATGTTCGTGAAGCTGTCCGTCGCCTCGTCGTACTTCAGCGTCGGCTGGAGCTCGACCGCAAGGCTCAGCCCCTCGGCGCGGACGAACGCTTCCTTGCCCGTGGGAATTACGAGCTCCCGGAGGGCGGTATCGATCCCGGCGAGGTCCTCGCCCTGGACGATCGCGTACCCGTCGGCCGCGACGATCGCTCCGACCTCCACGGTCGCCGCGCCGGGCGGCAGGGGCTCGAGGCCGTCCTCCGTACCGACGTAGAGCTCGCCCGAGAAGTCGTCAACCAGCAGGAGCACGAGCTGGCCGTCCTTCGTCGCGGGCGTCGCTGCATAGGTCGTTCCCTTCGCAGGTGCAACGAGTGACACCTCTTCGATCGCGACGATCGCCTCGCTCTGCGTCAGGTTGTGTCCTGTCGACCAGTTGGTGAACGCGATGTTGGCGTTCGAGATGATCGGGATCAGCACGAACGCGACGAGGAAGACGGTGCCCGGGACGAGGAACTTGAGGGGGAGGAGCCGCCGGTCCGGGACGAGGTACACGAAGTCGATCAGCAGCGTGGCCGCCGCGATCGCGAGAGCGGCCAGCCACTTGTCGTCCACGAGCAGGATCGCAAGGGCCCACACCGCCAGCGCATTGACCGCACCGAGAAGGACGAGCTTGATGACCAGCCCGACCGGTCCCGAGAAAAAGCCGACGGCTCGTGCGAGGAGCGAGGGATTCGGTACGACGATGTCGGCCGCGATAGGGGCGCTGGTCACGTGGCTCCGAATGGTCGGAGTCGAGAGGGTGCGGTCTGAGCCGCTCCCTCTCGACTGCCTGTTCGGTTAACCGATCTTCTGAGCGATGCTCTTCTGAGCGCCGATGAAGGACTTCCGGGCGGGGATCGCACCGGCGCCCTTCGTCGAGCGCACCCACGCAGCGCCGAGGTCCTGCCAAACGCTCGACATCTGCGGAATGTTTGGCATCGGCACACCACCGACCGACGCTTTACCGAACGACTGCAGATCCTTATCCTTGACCTGCGAGCCCGCGACGGTATTCGCCGGGAAGCGCCCGTTCGCAGCTGCGAGTGCGAGCTGCGAGGCCGGCCGCATCATGTAGTTGGCGACGAGGTCCTTGGCGAGGCTCTCCACGCCGTGCGGAGCAGAGAACTTCGTGACCATGAAGCCCTGGACGCCCAGGAACGGCGTGGACTTGAGGCCCGGAGCAATCTGCGGGAACGCCGAAATCGCGTACTTGACGCCGGACTTCTGGATGTCGCCCAGGAACCAGGGGCCTGTGATGTAGTACGCCACCTTCCCCTTCGTGAACAGGTCGCGGGCGCTGTCCCACTGGACCTGCGAACGAACGAGGCCCTCCTTGTTCCACTTGTCGATCAGCGCGGCGTTCTTCAGGAACGTCGCGTTCGCGACGCCGATGTCGGACGGGTCGAGGTTGCCTGCCTTGTTCGTCCCGAAGATGTAGCCGCCGAGACCGGAGAAGAACGGGTACATGTGGTACGCGTCTCCGCCCGCTCCCTGCTGAACTGCTAGGCCGACCTGCGCCTTGGTCTTCTTCTTGGCCGCAAGCGCCTGCTTCTCGAGGTCCGCGAACGACGTCGGCACCTTTGCGAGCTTCGTGTTCGTAAACAGCGCGACGTTCTCGAGCGCAACGGGCGCGCCGTAGAGCTTCTTGATCGCGGTGCCATACGAGAACGAGTTGAGCGCGTACGCCGGGAACTGCTTCTTCGTCGCGGCGGACGGTGAGAGCGGAAGAACCGAGCCGTTCGCGGACAGCTCGCCGACCCAGTCGTGGGCGCCCACGATGACGTCCGGCGCCGTGTCGACGGCAACGGTCGTCAGCTGCGAGCGGATCTGCCCGAAGTCCTTCTGCACCACTTCGACGGTGACGCCCTTCGACGCGGCCCACGCGTTTGCGACCTGCGTAACGGCGGGTACGCGGTCAGCGTCGGCCCAGATGACGAGCTTCGCGGATTGACTCGTCGCGGAGGTTCCGGACGAGACGGCGATTGCGGCCGCGAGCGCTGTCACGGCCAATCCGGCCGCTACACGCAGCCTACGAGAACCGAACATACAGGTGCCCTCCTTGAGGGTAACGAAGTACGGCTGGAATGAAAGATGTTTCATTTTCATGAAACGACGCCGGGGAGACTAACCGGATCATGCCCGCCGGTCAAGGGGAGAAACTACCGACCGATGGCGCTATGATCGGTCCCGTTGCTATGACAATCGTTTCTTTCCCTTGAAAAGGCTCGACGGCCCCCATCGTCGGTCCCCGATCACCTGAGCGATGGCCAGCCTTAGAGACGTCGCCGAGCAGGCAGGGGTTAGCGTCGCCACCGCCTCCCGCGTGGTCAGCGGTTCAGCCGCTGTGCGGCCCGAGACACGTGATCGCGTCGAGCGAGCGATGCGCGACCTCCTCTACGTGCCGCCCGGCCGAGGCGAGCCCTCCGGCGCGATCGGCCTCTTCGTCCCCGAGTTCGGCAATCCCGTCTTCGCCGCACTCGCCGAGGCCATGGAGAGGCATGCCGCGCGTGCCGACTTCGCCACCATCCTCTGCAACACGCACGGCTCCGCCCAACGGGAGCTCGACTACGTGCACATGCTCCTCGAGCGGCGGGTCGAGGGGATGGTCTTCATCTCAGCGGAGATCACCGACGTCCGGGGAGAGCACTCTCACTATTCGCAGCTCCTCGAGCGCGGCGCCCGGCTCGTATTCGTGAACGGAGGCTCTGCGGAGCTCGAGGTGACCTCAGTCGGCGTCGACGAGCGGGCAGCCGGGCGGATCGCGACGGAGCACTTGATCCGGCTCGGTCACGAGCGGATCGGCTTCGTCGCCGGAAGCCCGTACGCTCTGCCGACCCGTGAGAAGACGATCGGTCGTCGCGATGCACTGCGCGCCGTCGGGCTCGCGGACGGTCTCGTCGCCCACGGAGAGTTCAGCGTCCCAGGCGGGCGTGCGGCGCTACGGTCGCTGATGGAACGACCGGAGGGCGAACGTCCCACGGGCGTCATCTGCTCGAGCGATCTCATGGCGATCGGCGCAGTGCAGGAGGTGTTTGCTCTTGGCCTGCGAGTGCCGGAAGACCTGTCCGTCGTGGGGTTCGACGGCATCGACGCGTCCACTTGGACACAGCCACCGCTGACCACCATCGTGCAGCCGATCGACGAGATCGCCCGCACGGCCGTGGGGGCGCTTCGCGAGCAGGTGGACGAGCCGGCGGCTCGCCAGCCGAGCTACGTGTTCCGGCCCCGGCTCCGCATCGGCGGGACGACGGCGCCACCGAGCGCAGCGTCGACGTCGTAGAAGTCCTCGAACGGCTCGAATGCCACCCTTTTGGCGGCCAGGAACTCCGTCAGGCCCGCCCGCGCGAAGACACGGGCCGCAGCGAGCGAGACGCACCGGTCCGAGACACCGTCTCCGACGTAGACGAAGCGATCCAGCGCGGCCACGTCTGAGCGCTTGCACGGCTCGCCGCACACCGCGCACGTCTCCTGCTCGCGAAAGAGCGTCCGCCAGCCGTCGGGCCGGGGGTCGAGACGGTTGGCAACGACGCGCACGGCGATCCCGTCCCGTTCCAGCAACGGCGCGATCAGCTCGTGGAACCCCATCGAGACAACGAGCGGGTCGTGGCGATCGACGAGCTCCCGGAAGCCCGGCCGGAGCGCGACGGTGCCCACGAGGAACGCGACGACGTCGTCGAGCGGCGCGGCGATGGTCGCCATCTCCACGGCGATCACCTCCTGGAGGGTCAGCCGGCGTCCGATCTCCTCCTCCATCGCGCGGAAGACGCCAACGTCGCCGAACTGCTCGATCGCAGCGTGCAAAGTGTCGCCATCGGTGACGGTTCCATCCCAGTCGACGACGAGCTGCAACTCAGGCACTCACGACTTGCTCGAGCACGCCGATGACCGGTATTTCGAGCTCGACGACGCTTCCAGAGGCGATTCCGTCGACTGCTTCCAGCGGCGGGCCTACGAGCAGATCGCCGGGATACAGACGGGTCCTATCCGCGGCGAGATCACGGGCCGCCTCCCAGTCGAAGTCCTCGAAGCTGGTGCGGGCGCGCTCGACTCCGTCGACGCGCACGATCGCTTCGAGCCGAACGGGGTCGAGCTCGTCCGGCGTCGCAACGACGGGACCGATACCCAGCGCGAAGTCTCGATCCTTGGGAGGCATGCGCGCGGGATCGCGCCAGTCGGCGAAGGCGGTGAAGCCGGCGAGAGCGCCGTCCGCTCCGATCACGCCCGCAAGCCTCGGGACGAGCACCAAACCCCCTTGTAACAGACTGTTACTTGGCGTCACATCGGCACCGGGGCCGACGATGGCCGCGGGATTCGCGAAAGCGAACGTCACCTGATCCTCGAAGACGCGAACCGCCGGTGGGTGCAGGACGGGTGCGAGGAGAAGGACTCCAGCGAGCGGATACTCGGCGTGCTCGCGCGCCGAGCCGCCGCCCGTGAAGAGCGACTGCAGCGTCTGCGCCGCGAGCTGGATCACGCTGTCGCCGTCGATTCGGCCGACCCAGCCCCGCTCCATCGGGTGGTCGACCGGGTGGAACATGCAGAGGCGCATCTAAGTGCTTCCCGCCGGAAATACGGTGATGATTCGCCGGCGAGAACCGAGCAGGCCTAGGACGCAGGGAGGGCCAATATCGAGAATATTGGCCCGACTGAGGACGACGGCATGCGATGTGTTCGCAGCCGCGCGAAGCGGGAGCGTATTTGCGGCGGGAAGCACTAAGGCTCCGTGTGAACCACGACGTCGGCGATCGCCGGCACAGCGCGGCAGATCTCGCGGCGCGGCGCCGGTTTCCTCGATGACGGCGAGCTCGACCGCAGCGGCATCGACGGCGATCTCCTCGCCTGCTGCCGCCTCTTTCAACGGCTCGAGGTGCGTCCGGACGGACCCGACCTCGCGCACCTCGGAGAGAATCGCCTCCTCGACCTCCTCGGCGATCGCGTGCGCACGATCGAGCGAGAGATCGCCGGGAAGCTTCAGGTGGAGAGACACCTCGAGCCGGTCACCAACCTCGAGCACCTTCAGATTGTGGATCTCTCGCACCTGCGCAACCGTCAGCGCCGCGGCAAGTGTGCGCTCCCGTACGCCCGAGCCGGGGGCGCCCGGCTCCACGTGAACGACGACGTCGATCCCCGGGAGTGCCTCACGAAGCGCATCCTCGACCCGATCCGCAGCGGTATGGCCCTGACCGACCGCAGCACCGGGCGCGACGCCGATGACCACGTCCGCAAAGTGCTCTCCCCCAGCACGTCGAAGCCGAAGCCGCCGCAACTCCACCGGTGGCTCGAGCCCGGCGATGGCGCGGCGAGCCACGCGCGTCGCTTCGTCGGGCGAGCTATCCATGAGCACGTCGACGTTTCGCCGTCCGAGCCGGACGGCGGCCGCGACGACAAGCACCGAGACGAAGAGCGCGGCGATGGAGTCGCCGGAAGGAAAACCGAGCGCGACAGCGCTGAGGCCGGCGAGGACGGCGAGCGTCCCGGCGAGATCGCTCCCGAAGTGGAGCGCGTTCGCGAGCAGTGCATCGCTTCGGTAGAGGCGCGCGCCCCGTAGGGACACGATCGTCCGGGAAGCGTCGATCGCGATCACGAGCGCGACCGCCGCGAACGTCCACCAGGTCGCCTCGACCTCGAACTCGATGACACCGGCAAGACGGGCGATCGCGGCACCTGCGATGACGAAGCTCACGGCGACGAGGAAGGCAGACTCCGCGAGCGCCGCAAGGTTCTGCGCCTTGCCGTGCCCGTACGGATGACCCCGGTCAGCCGGACGAACGGCGACGCCCACGGCGAAGAACGTGAGCAGCGCCGCCGCGAGGTCGGTCCCGGAGTGCGCAGCCTCCGCAAGCAGGCCAAGGCTCGAGCTGGCAAGGCCCGCGGCGAGCTTGATCGCGATCAGGAGACACGCGGCTCCGACCGAGACGAGCGCGGTGCGCCGCTGCGGCGACATGCGCGGAAGGCTACGGCGTCAGCTGGTTGCCGCGTAGAGCGCCCAGCGTTCGGGCACGCCCTTGAGCTCGTGCTCTCCGCGCTCCTCGAAGGAAATCCCTGACCCCGCCACGAGATCGCGCACGGTGCGGGTCACGAGCACTTCCCCGGGAGCCGCGAGAGCGCAGACGCGAGCGCCGATGTGGATCGCGAGGCCTGCGATTCCCTCCGGACGGCGCGTCACCTCGCCGGCGTGGAGGCCGCACCTGACCTCCTTCCCGCTCCGCCGCACCTTGTCGCGGAGGTGCGATGCGCAGCGAATCGCACGAGCAGGACCCTCGAACGTCACCAGAACCCCATCGCCGGTGGTGCGTTCAAGCGTCCCCTCGTAGTGGAGGAGCACCTCCCCGCCCACCTGTTCGAAGCGATCGAGAGCGGCGCGCCAGCTCCGGTCACCGAACTCGCTCGCATACTGGGTCGAGCCGACCACGTCGACGAACAGGACCGTCGCCAGGAACCGGTCTGCGTCGGCGGTCTCCGAACGCGACCCTGTGACGAACTCCTCGATTGCGCCGAGGAGGTCCTGCTCGGGCAGAAGCCGCCATGACGCTCGCCAGGGCCCCCGTCCCCCACTGCGTTCGGATCGCCTCGAGGGTCAGCTCCTGGGCCGCCGGCGGCTTTCCGGCCGGGTAGTCGTCCGCTCGCGCCAGACGCGCACATCCGTTGACAAGGACGAGGGCCTCGACTCGCTCCGGGTGCGTGGCGGCGGCCATGAGCGCCATCTGCACCGCATGACCCTGGGCGATCAGCGTTGCCCGCTCGCTTCCTGACGCGTCCATGACCGCGGCAACGTCTTCGATCCAATCTTCCGGTGAGACACCGGTGCCGACCACGCTGTCCGAGAGGCCAACGCCGCGCATGTCGAACCAGAGCACGCGCGCGTACCTGGCCAGTGAGGAGACGAACTCCACCACGGAAGGCTGCTCCCACAGCGCCTCGAGGTGGCTCGCCCAGTCGAGCACGAGGACGATGTCGCCCGGACCGTCGCCGATGACCTGATAGGCGAGATAGACGTCGCCGCTGCGGGCGTACTGCGTGCGCGGCGTCAGCACCGGTCGGGCGTTACAGGTTCCCTCGCAGCGCCTGCTCGCGCTCGATCGCCTCGAAGAGCGCCTTGAAGTTCCCGATCCCGAAACCGCGCGAGCCATGCCGCTCGATGACCTCGAAGAAGAGCGTCGGGCGGTCCTGGACGATCTTCGTGAAGAGCTGAAGCAGGTACCCCTCCTCGTCGCGATCGGCCAGGATGCCCATCGAGCGGAGATCCGCCCAGTCCTGGTCGATTTCGCCGACGCGCTCCTGGACGATGTCGTAGTACGAATCGGGCGTCGCAATAAAGAGGACGCCGTGCTCGCGCAGCGCTGCGACGGTCTTGACGATGTCGTTCGACTGCATCGCGACGTGCTGGACACCCGGGCCGCCGTGGAACTCGAGGTACTCCTCGATCTGGCTCTTGCGCTTCCCCTCGGCCGGCTCGTTGATCGGGAACTTGATCTTCCCTTCGCCGTCCGTCATGACCTTCGACATCAGCGCCGAATATTCGGTGTGGATGTCCTCATCCGAGAAGTGCGTGAGCTGCGTGAACCCGAGCACCCGCTCGTAGTAGCCGACCCACTCGTCCATCCTCCCGAGCTCGACATTTCCGACGACGTGGTCTATCGAGATCAGCTCCACGCCTGGGGACGGTGAGCCGTTCGGCGAGACGGACTGGTAGCCGGGGAGGTACGGGCCCGCGTACTCGGCACGGTTCACGAAGGTGTGGATGTTGTCGCCGTACGTCGCGATGGTGGCGAGCTCGATCCGTCCGTGGTCGTCCTCGACCCAGTGCGGCTCGACGACTCCGCGCGCGCCGCGCTGAACTGCCTGCCGATAGGCATTCGTGGCATCGGGAACCGCGAGAGCGACATCCTTGACGCTGTCTCCGTGTGTCGCCGCCCAGCGGCAGATCTCGCTGTCGGCGCGGATGCCGCTCGTGAGGACGAAGCGAATATCCCCCTGCTCGAGCACGTACGACGCACGGTCCCGGACTCCGGTCTCGGGCCCGGCATACGCGGTTCGCGTGAAGCCGTAGGCGTTCTCGTAGAAGTACGCAGCCTGCTTTGCGTTCCCAACCCAGATCTCGATGTGGTCCCAGCCGTCGATCGGCATGAAGTCGTGATCGCTCATGTGCAGGATTCTAGGTCGCCTGCGGCGCGAGCGCCCGCCGGCGGACGAAGAGGATGCCGACGCCGATCAAGGCACCGCCCACGATCTGGAGCCACGACAGCGGCTCCGACAGGAGGATCACCGCGAGGACCGCGGCGACAAAAGGCTGGAGGTTCGCGGCGAGCGCCGCCTTCGCGGGCCCGATCTTGTGGATCGAGCGGAACCAGAGGACGTTCGTCAAGACGAGGGGGCCAAGAGTCGCAAAGACGAGAAGCGCCCAGACCTCCCAGCCGAGCGACCAATCCTGGTCGGCGGTCTGCCGAAAACCGCTGAGCGCGAGCAGGATCCAGGTCGCCGGAATGACGATCGCACTGACGCGCGACGGAGAGTACGTCCTCATAAGCGGGGCGACGGTGACCGAGTACACAGCCCATGTCGCCCCGGTCGTCAAGCCCAGCAGGATCCCCAAGCGCGAGGTGGACACCTCGCCGCCCGCACCCAGCGCGACAAGGCTGACGCCGAGTGCAGAGATCGCCGCGGCAACCCAGAACCGCCGTGACGGATACTCGGTGCCGAGGAGGAGCCCGAGGACCGCGGTGAAGATCGGGATCGCTCCGAGGAGCAGGCCTATCGTGGACGCCGTCGCCAGGTCGAGGGCGAAGACGAACGACAGCTGGTTCAGCCACAGAGTCACCGCTGCGAGAGCGACGATCGGAAGATGCCGCCGTTGTATGCGTAGCGTGCGCTCGGCGACGAACGTGAGTCCGACGAAGACGAACGCGGCGAGCCCGTAGCGGACGGTCGCGTAGGGAAGAGGGCCAAGGCCGTGAGTGAGGATGTACTTCGTGACGCTGAGGTTGAGCGCCCAGAGCAGGACCGTGGTCAGCAGCATCAGCTCGACGGTCGACGGCTTGCGCATTCCTTGACGCTACAGAGCCGAGCTTTGTGCCAACACCTTTACAGTGCCTGGCACTGTAAAGGTGACGATTTCGTGCCAATCGCTCCACGGTTAGGCTGTCCGGCGTGGCCCAGCCCACCTTCGACGACATCGACGCCCTCGTTGGGCCGGCGACACCGCACTTCGCGTACCAGCTTCGTGCGCGGGTGCGTGAGCTGATCGAGGATCTCCCCAACGAGCATCCCGTACGCCGCTATGGCGAGGAGAAGATGGATCTGCTCGACCGGCTCGGGCACGCGTCGTCCCTGGCGGAAGACGGAGCGCGCGAGCCGCTCACGCGTATCGGGTGGGAGACGATCCCTTCCTCTGCCCCCGCCTTCGACCCGCTTCCAAAGCGCGAATGACCTTCGAGGGCGCCTCGGTCCTCGTGACTGGAGGATCGCGAGGCATCGGCAAGACGATCGCGCTCCGCTTCGCCTCACTCGGGGCGACGCGCGTCGCGATCGGCTACATGCGTGGCGACACGGCAGCGGAGGAGACGGCGGAAGAGCTGCGCGCACTCGGCGCCCAACCGATCCTCGTGCGCGGGAACGTCGCGTCACAGCGCATCGCCGACGAGGTTGCCGCCCTCGGAGCGCTCGACGTGCTCATCCACAGCGCCGCCACCGGAGTCATTCGCCCGGCACTCGAGACGGAGGACAAGCACTGGGACTGGACGCTCTCGGCGAACGCGCGCGCGCTCCTGTCGTTGACGCGCGCCGCGGCGCCCTCGATGAAGCCCGGCTCGTCGATCATCGGGCTCTCGAGCCTCGGCTCGGTCCGCGTGCTCGAGAACTACGCCCTCGTCGGCGCGTCGAAGGCGGCGCTCGAGGCGCTCGTCCGCTACCTGGCAGTCGAGCTGGCGCCGCAAGGAATCCGCGTGAACGCCGTCTCTGCCGGGGTGGTAGAGACGGGTGCGCTCGAGTACTTCCCCAACCGGGAGGCCATGCTCGAGATGGGGAAGGCGAACCCGGTCGGCCGGATCGTCACGCCCGACGACATCGCCGGGTGCGTCACGTTTCTCTGCTCACCAGAGGCCGAGATGATCCGCGGCCAGACCATCGTGGTCGACGGCGGCTGGAGCCTTCTCGCGTCACTCGGCGCTACGTAGGGGCCGGGCATGCCCGGCCCGGGCGAGGCATGCCTCGCACTACGACGACCGCATGAAGCCCTGGCGGGCGGCCGAGACGAGCGCGACCGCCTCGGGGAAGAGCACACGCATCGCATCGCGAAGAGCGAGCGCCTGCGCGTCGGACGGTCCGTCGACCTCGATCTGACCGAGCGCCGCCGCCGTCAGCTCCACGGCAGTGTTGAGCGTGAGCGTGGCGAACTGCTCTCGCTGCGTCTCCTGGACCGACTCGGCCTGCTTCTCGGCGAACTCGCGGAGAGCGCCGAGAAGCTCCTCTGGATCGCCCCCGCCGAACGGGAAGAAACCGCCACCACCGCTTTCCATACCGGGAGTCTATGGGCCGGGCATGCCCGGCCCCTACGACAAGCCGGGGTTTGTGCGGCCGGGCATGCCCGGCCCCTACGACAAGGGGACGCGGTAGCCGGCCTCGATCTCGCGCTCGAGCTCGGAGACCGCGTCCTGCGAGGATCGCAGCGCGGCGGCAAACGGCGACGAAGCGTTCGAGTCGAGCTCTCGCTCGAGCTGGCGCACCGCGGCACCGATCTCGTCGAGTCTCGCCGGCGACGCGAGCTGAGGCGGATCTCCGAGCACGTTCCGAAGCGCGCGAGCGGCCTCCTCCGCGTCTTCGATCCCTGCAGGCGCTTCGTGCTCGCGAATCTCGCCGAGCCTCGCGATGAGCGCATCGAGGTCGCCCCCGCCAGCGGCATCCACGGCGACCTCGCAGAGCGCGGCAATGGAGACGGCTTCGCGTAGGTCGACCCTGCTCGTCACTGCGGTACCGTCGTCCCGAATGGCGAGCCAGCTGCGCCGGCCGTCGGCGTCGTCGAACGAGCAGAGGTACACGCGGTGACCGACAGTCGGCTCGGCCGCGATGATCCCCGAAACAGCGTCAGCGGGTCCTGCGTGAGCGGCTGCGAGCGCGCCGATTCCTTCGAGCTCGTCGGCCAGGGCCACGGCGCCACAATAGGGCTTCATGCCTTCCGTGAATGCACGTGAGCTGTTCGCTCCGATCGGGCCGTCCTATGA
>JAERMP010000289.1 GCA_016844515.1 Thermoleophilia bacterium
CCCGACGATTCCGAGCGGCCGCGCTCCAGCCTCGAGATCCGAAGTGGACTCGTCGTCGACGTCGCGCTCGGCGATCGCGAGCACCCGAAGACCCTCAGCGGCCCACTCCACTGCGACTCGCCCGAGCCGAGGGGCTCGAGGTCCGGATGCTCACAGGGGACCACCCGCGCACGGCGCTCGCCATAGGGCGAGAGCTCGGCCTGAGAGACGACGAGATCGTCGCCAGGTGCACCCCGGCCGACAAGCTCACGCTCGTCGAGCAACTCGAGGGACAGGGTGAGGTCGTGATCGTCACCGGGGACGGCGTCAACGACGCTCCGGCGCTACGCCGCGCTCATGTCGGCGTGGCGATGGGACGCGGTGGGACCGAGGCTGCGCGCGAGGCGTCCTCGATCGTGCTCACCGACGACAACTTCGCCACGATCGTGGCAGCGGTCCGCGAGGGCAAGCGCATCGCGGGCAACATCCGCTCGTTCCTCGCTTTCCTCCTCTCGGCGAACGTGGGCGAGGTCGTGCTCTTCGCTGCGGCGGTTCTCGCCGGGCTCGGCGCGCCGATGACCGTCGTCCAGGTGCTCACGGTGAACCTCCTCACCGACGGGCCTCCGGCCGTCGCCCTCGCGCGCGACCCGGCCGGCCGCCATGCGTTCCGCCGAGGCGCAACACGCGAGCTCCTTGGGCGTGGGATCTGGCCTGCGCTTCTCGCTGTCGGAATCGTCGTCGGCGCCGCGGCGCTGGCGGCCTTCCTGCTCGTGCGGGAGCTTCGACCCGAAGCCGCCCAGACCGCTGCGTACGCGACGGTCGCGCTCGCCGAGCTGCTCTTCGTATTTTCGTGTCGCGCCGAGCTCTATCCGGCCTGGCGCCTGCCGCGGAACCGCCATCTCGAGGCCGCGGTCGTCGGCTCGCTCGCGTTTCTGCTCGCGACGATCTACGTTCCGGCGCTTCGCGATCCGTTCGGCACGGTGTCTCTCACGCTCGGAGAGCTGGGAATCGTGCTTGCGCTCGCACTGCTCCCGGCGCTGGCTTCGGAGTCTCTGAAGGCGGTCGCGCGACGCGGTCCGAGGCTAGCTCGCGGCGCGTCGCTGGAGCATCGCCCATGACGGGAGTTGCTGGTTTGAGCGGACGCACCTCGCGGAGTACGCGACATTGCAGACAGTCACCCGTTCGAGCACACTCCGCCGCATGGAGCCGTCCGAGGAGATCCGCCGCGTCATCCATCGCTGGATGGTCGCGATATCGGAGAGCGACGCCGAAGCCGCGCTCGGACGGCTGTCGGAGCACCCCGGCGCGCTGATGATCGGCACCGATCCCGCCGAGTGGTGGCACGGCCAGGAGGCACGCGCGATCTGGGGGCGGCAGATCGAAGAGCTGGGCGGCTTCCCCATCACCTGGGACGAGATCGAGGCCTGGGAGGAAGGGACCGTCGGGTGGGCGAGCGCGAAGGAGACAATCAACTGGGCGGAGAAGAGCTTCGATTCGCGCGCGACCTACGTTCTCCACCTCGAGCGCGGCGAGTGGAAGATCGTGCAGGTGCATTGGTCCCTGCCCAAGGCAAACGTCGAGGTCTTGGGGAGGGCGTTGACCGTCAGTCTCGAAGAGCTCGAGAGGACGATCCAGCGCGAGCAGCCCGACCTCTCGGGCACGCTCGCCGCCGACGGCACGGTGACGATCGTCTTCACGGACATCGTGGATTCGACCGTCCTGACCGCCCGGCTCGGTGACCACGCCTGGCTCGAGATCCTCCGGCGGCACAACGGCGTGATCGAAGACGCCACCGCGGCACACGGCGGCACGGTGGTCGAGACCCAAGGCGACGGATCCATGCTCGCGTTCTCCAGCGCACGGCGGGCGGTGGCCTGCGCACAGGCGATCCAGCTCGGGATCGACCGTGCCTTCGCAGACGCCTCGCCGCCGATCCGCGTCAGGATCGGCGCTCACACTGGCGACGCTCTCCATGAAGCCGACCACTTCTTCGGCACCACCGTGAACTACGCGGCTCGCGTCGCCAGCCAGGCGCTCGGGGGCGAGGTGCTGGTGTCCAACCTGGTGCGCGAGCTTGTCGCCGGAGGCGGGCCGGGCATCGACTTCCTCGAAAGCCGTGACGTGGAGCTGAAGGGGCTCGATGGCTCGCACCGGCTCTTCGCGGTCGATCTCACCTGAGCGCGTCCCAGCGCTCGTGCAGAGCAGCATCGTCGATCAGACCGTCCGCGGCGCTCGTCTAAGCTGATCGCCTGAGCAGCGTGACGGAAACGGCGCTCCATCGCGCACTCGGCCTCACGGACGAGGAGCACGAGCGCATCTGCGCCCTGCTCGGTCGCACCCCGAACGACTTCGAGCTCGCTGTCTTCTCACTTCTGTGGTCGGAGCACTGCGGCTACAAGCACTCGGCGCTGCTCCTGAAGAGGCTCCCGAGCGAAGGCGAGCGCGTGCTGCAGGGGCCTGGCGAGAACGCCGGAGTGCTCGATCTCGGAGACGGTCTCGCGGTCGCCTTCAAGGTCGAGAGCCACAACCACCCGTCGGCCGTCGAGCCCTTCCAGGGAGCGGCGACAGGGGTTGGAGGAATCCTCCGCGACATCGTCGCCATGGGCGCGCGGCCGGTCGCGCTCCTCGACGGCCTTCGCTTCGGCGAGCCCGACTGGCACTTCTCGCGTGCCGTGGGCGGCATCGGCCACTACGGCAACTGCGTGGGGGTTCCGACGGTGGGTGGAATCTCCGCGTACGGCAACTCTGTAGGCGTCGCGACCGTCGGTGGCGAGGCGGTCTTTGACGAGGCGTACCGCGACAA
>JAERMP010000111.1 GCA_016844515.1 Thermoleophilia bacterium
GCCCGCAGACGCGTCGCATCCCGTCGTCCTCAGTCGCCCCGATACCTTCTGGTATCGGGGCTCCCTGCGTCCTAGGGCTGCTCGGTCTGCGAACCGCCAGTCACGACCGAACTTACGGACACGTCCACTAGCCTGCCGCCGCCTCGCGTAGGAATGCCGAGCACAGCGCTCGACCCCGGTCGTTCGACTGTCCGATCTCCGCCTGCGATCTCGCGACGAGAGCCTCAGCGGCCATCGGCAGGTCGTCCGGATCCTCGCTTGCCCATGCTGTGGCCATCGCGAGCGTGACCTCGGCATGGAACTGAATCCCCCAGGCGGGTTGGGAGAGCCTGAAAGCCTGGGGGCACACGTTGCTCCGAGCCAGCACGATCCCGTCGGCGGGGATGTCGAACGTGTAGTGGTGCCACTGGAAAACCGTCGCCAGCCGCGGCAGGATGCCGAGGACGGGATCGGACTCGCCCTCGGGGGTCAGCTCGACGTCGAGCCAGCCGACCTCGGGCACGCGCGCGGGCCCGACCTTCGCGCCCGCTGCGCGCGCCAGCATCTGCGCGCCGAGGCAGACGCCGAAGACCGGGACACGCTCGGCGAGCGCGTCCTTGAGGAACTCCTCCTCGTGACCGAGCCATGCGAAGTGGTCGTCCTGGTCGGGATGCGCGGAGCCGCCGAAGACCATGACGGCGTCGTAGCTCTCGGGAGGATCCGGCGTAGCGCCGTCAGGCACCGACCAACGCTCGAGGTCGTGCCCCGCTGCCTCGACGACCTCGTCGAACACGCCGCCGGGAACGCTCGGCCCGTGTGTGACGGAGAGGACGCGCACGCGCCGACTCTAGCGAGCGACCCGTGGACACATTGTCACTGAATCGGCGTCTTTACAGTGCCAGGCACTGTAAAGGTGTCAAAAGAGCGTCGGCGCGAGTAGGGGTGGCTCGATACCTCCAGTAGCCGGGGTTCCAGCGCTGTCGAGAAGCCCTCGGAGGATCGTCGCGCTCCGCGGCGCGAAGTCGTCGCGGTTGTTGTTGAACAGCGCGTAGACCTCGTCTGCCTGCGCTGCAAGCCCGGCCAGCTTCTCGACCCACTCGGCAAGCTCTTCCGCCGAATACATCCAATCGAAGCGCTGCCACGACTTCTCCGAGCGGATGTTCCAGGTCTTCGCGTTGCGGCCGTGGAAGCGGACGTACGCGACAGAGTGCGTCGCGGCTGCGACGGGCGGGACGACGTTCGAGGCGCGCGTCCGTGGCGCATCGACGGAGACATAGGCGAGCCCGTTTCGCTCTAGGAAGGAAAGCGTGTCCGCCCGCTCGTCCTCCTCCACCCATGATTTGTGTCGGAACTCGACGAGCGGGACGAGCGGATCGAGGAGTGCGCGCACGCGGGCCAGCTCCGTCTTGGCCTCGCCCGACTTGACGAAGCGCGGGTGGTACTGCAGGAGGATGCCGCGGAGCTTCCCGGAGAGCTCGAGCGGCTCGATCGAGGTCCGGAACGCGGCGAACGCGCGCTCCTGCTCGGCCGGCTCGTGACCGGTCATGGAGGCGTGAGCCTTCACGTGGAAGACGAACTCGGGCGGAGTCCTCAACGCCCAGCGACCGGTTACCGCCGGATCGGGGAGGTGGTAGTAGGGCGAGTCGACCTCGACCGTGTCGAAGCGCTCGGCGTAGTACGCGAGCCGTGCCTTCGAAGTCGAGACCCCGCGTGGGTACCAAGACTTGACGAGACCCTCGTCGGCGAAGCTGCAGGTGCCGAGGCGAACCGTCGCGGGCATGTGCCGACCGTTTCGTCTACTTCTTCCTTACGACCTTGCTCTGAGCGGTAAACCCGTTCACTGTCGGGTTGACGCACGGAACCGGAGCGAACAGCGGCGCGAGCTGAGCGCACAGTGGTGCGGCCGAGCTCGATGCAGCAATCGCGCGCGCTTGGAAGTTGTCGCCCGTCCTGGCCCGGAACGTGAACGCCCCCGTAGCCGCCACCTTGGCCTTTCCGAGTCGCTTCAGCGCGGCCTTCCCTTTCGCGCCCCAGATCGTGACCACGGCGCCGCGAGGCTGTCCTGCCTGCGTCACGGCTCCGGTGACAAGTGCGCCCAGGCCGAGTTTCTTCGCTTTGGCAGACACGGCACCCGGAGCGATCGCAGCAGGCGCGGCGACGGTCCCGACGGCGTTCAGCTGGCCAACTCCCGGCTTGTACGGCGTCCAGAAGGAGACCCACGCTCCGACGGAAACCGCGCTGAAGACGCCGTTGATCGCAAGCTCGGCGCTGTACAGCTTCGCTCCGAACGTCGCGCGTCCGGGCGTTCCCGGCGGGACGTCGGGCGGAGGTAGGCAGACCTGGATGAACGCGGGGCCGAGCGCTGCCTGGGCACCCGTCGTCGCGATGAGGTACGTGGGCACGGGCAGCGTCTGGCCTGCTGCGGAGAGGATCATGATCCAGCTTGCAAGGGGCGCCGTCGTGCCGAGGCATGCAGCTTGCGAAGCCGGAGCGATCTGCCCGGGAGCAGCGACGATCAACTGGCCCTCGAGCGGGAGATCCGCGCCTGCGAGGTCGAGCGCTTTCACGATCGCCTTCACCGGCCCGAGCACCGTCCCTGGTGCCTGGTTCGTCGTGAGCTGTGTTCCGGCCGGAGCGAAGATCCGCACGCTGGCGGTCGGATCGTCGTCCGGGCTGAGCGATGCCTTGATCGTCGTCGCCGAGCCGACCTGTCGAACCTCGAGCTTGGCCGACGTGTACGCCGCGAGCGCGGCGGGTACTGCGATGAGTGCCGCTACCGAGACGAGTCCTACGGCAACGGTCCAGATTCGTCCTTTCATCTGCCCTCCTCTTTGACTGTCTTTTGCGCAGAGCCAGGATCCGCGAGCGCGGATCCTGGTTGCGCGGAAACCGTGGGCGAGTCTTTCACAGCGGGGCTTCGAGGTCATCCCTTCGCATACAGGAGACCGCTCGCCTTCACCCATTCCTTGTTGTCGTACCGGTACAGGTACACGTGCTCCATCGGCCGGTAGTCGGTCCGGGATGTCTTCAGGCGGATGCCCGGAAGCATGAAGGGGTTCGCGCCCGTGTCGAGGCTCTGCGCGGCCTTCAGGAGCCCTGCTCGAGTGAGGTTCTTCCCCGCCTTGCGCAGCGTCTCCACCATCGTCCAGGCGGTCGTCATGCCGTACCAGTTGTAGACGTCGGTTGGCCGCCCGGTCGGGTTGTGCTTCTTCATGATCGTGCGATAGAGCGCGACGATCGGATCCTTCGCCCAGATGGGGTCGTTCGGGTTCTTCAAGAACGCGATGGAGAGCGCGCCCTTCGTGAGCTCGGGCGCGTTGAAACGCGCGATCCCCATGATCGTGGGCTCGATCGAGACCGAGGCGATGTAGACCTGCGGTTTCCAGCCGAGGTTGTGGGTCGCTCTGATCGCGTTGAGGAAGAACTTGGGCGTGGCGAAGAGCATCAGGGTGTCGGCGCCCGACGACTTCAGGAGGCCCATCTGTGAGGACACGTCGGCGCCCGTGAACTCGTACGACTGCTTGGCCACGATCTTCGGGCCTTTCCCGGCGACAGCGCGCGTGAGCCCGGTGAGCATGTCGAGGCCGAGCTCGGTGTTCTCGTAGAGGACTGCGATCCGGGCGCGGGGCCGCGTCTTGACGAGGGTCTTCCCGTACACGTCGCCCTCGCCCCGGTAGCTCATGAGGAAGCCCAGCGTCCACGGGTAGCGCGCGAAGCTTCGCCCGATGGACTGGGAGCCGTCACCGACCCAGAGCTGTGGGACGTTCTGTGCGTTCAGGTAGTCGCGGATCGCGAGGTTGTTCGCCGTTCCGATGCTGTTGAAGACGGAGAACACCTTGTCCTGCTCGACGAGCCGCCGAGTGAGCAGGACGGTCTGAGCGGGGTTGTACGCGTCGTCGTAGTAGCGGTACTCGATCGTGCGACCGTTGACGCCGCCCTTCGAGTTGACGTAGTCGAAGTACGCCTTCGCGCCCGGCCCGACGGAGCCGAACGCCGCTGCCTCGCCAGTCAGGGGCACGGTTCCGCCGACGAGGACGCTCGTCGCGGTCACCCCGGGATCGGTCGCTGGAGCTGCCCCCGCACCGGCCGCGACCACGAGTGCGACGAGCGCTGCGGCCGCGAAGCGTGTCGTCACTACTTTGTTACCGGTGTCCGCAAGCCGGGAAGCTTGAGAACTGCTGTGCCGACTCGGACTCTCGCGCTGGCGGCCATGGGAAGGTCGAGGTACAGCAGGTTCGACGTCGATTGAGCGGTCGACGACGACGCGAGCGTGAGCGTCAGTCGTGAGCCCTTCGGGATGTACGTCGCCTGGTTGATCAGGCGAATCGTGACCTGTTGCGCGCCGTTCTTCGTCGGGACGCCGCCTGCGCTCACGACGATCTCCTGGCCCCTCGGCGTGCGTGCGGTGAGCACCGCCACGAGACGCGACCAGCCGCCGCTCGCGGCAATCGAAGTCTCCACCGTCGGTGATCCGAAGACCTCGATCGCGCTGCGAAGTGGAGCTGTCCTCCGCACGGCCTTGCCGCTGCGGGCGAACGTCGTCACGCCCGGGAGCGCGAACGTCGACGTCGCCGTCTTGGGGAGACTCGACGCGGCTAGGACGTGTCCGCCGATCTTCTCCGAGGCAATGGCCACGACAGAGCTCACGCCGCAGCCGGCGTTCTTGAGGAAGCAACCGAACCAGCGCTCGCTCTGGTTCATGAGATAGCCCGTGTCACCGGCGGGGAAGGTCGAGGGGGGGTGACCGTGGAGGCCTACGTAGAGGGTCTTGGGACCACGGAGCCGCTGGAAAGCGAGGGAGCCCTGTTCGATCCCGAACAGGAAGTCGCGACGCCCTTGCGCCATGAAGACGGGTGTCGTCACCGAGCCGAGCTTCGAGAGGCTCGAGCGTGCCTCGGCCCACGGTCGCACCGCAGCGGTGTTGCCGGCGAACGCGGCGGCCTGGAGGGCGTTGAGCGATGGATCGCGCTTCTCCGGCGGGATCGAACCGGCGAGCCCTGCCACGAGCCCGGACTTCACGAGCCCCTGCGGCATGAGCGCCGAGTAGAGGTCGGTCCAGGTCTCGACGGTGACGACGGCGCCCCACGGGACACCGGCTACCAGGGAGTTGAAGATCGCTCCGCCTCCGTACGAGATGCCCCAGGCGCCGATCTTCGTATCGGCGACATCTGCACGGGTCGCCAGCCAAGTGTGAACCGCACGGGTGTCGGCGACCTCACGAGGTCCGTCGATCCCGACGAGCCCGCCCGACTCGCCGTGACCGCGCGCGTCGAACGTGAGGATCGCGTAGCCCTGGCCGACGAACCCGTATCCCTCGACGAGCGCGTTCATCTGCTGGCGATTGCCCGAGAGCCCATGGAGGAAGACGAGTGCCGGCCAGCCGCCCGCCGGGGCCGTGCCGTCCGGGACGTAGAGCGTCGCCGCGATCGAGACTCCGTCATCCATCGGGAGCAGGAGGTCCTGGCGCGCGAGCGTCGACGCCGGCGCTTCTCCAACGACGAGAATGAGTGCGGCCGCAATTCCCGCTAACCAGGCCTTCACCACGAAGCTGAAGGGTAGCGCTGTTCGCGCGACGGGGTCAGACCCGGGGTCAGACCCCTGACATGGCGCAACCGGACATGTCTCGGGGTCTGACCCCGGGTCGGCCTAGACTCCCCACCCATGGATCCGCGCCCCATCGGCGTCTTCGACTCGGGCATGGGCGGCTTGACCGTCCTGCACGAGTGCCTCGTCACGCTCCCGCACGAGGACTTCGTCTATCTCGGCGACGGCGCGCGGCTGCCCTACGGTCCGCGGCCGCTCGACGAGATCCGCCGCTTTGCGGGCGAGATCGCGAGCTACCTCGAGCATCAGGGCGTCAAGCTGATCGTCGCCGCATGCAACTCCGCGACCGCGGCCGCGCTCCCCGAGCTCCAGCGCCAGCTCTCCGTTCCCGTGATCGGAGTCCTTGCTCCCGAGGCGCACGCGGCGGTGCTCGCCACCCGGAACCGCTGCATCGGGCTCCTCGCCACCGAGGCGACCGTGGCGAGCGGGCGCTACTCCGAGCTCGTTCGCGCCCTGGACGCCGGGGCAGAGGTCGTGCCAATCGCCTGTCCACGGCTCGTCCCGCTGATCGAGGGCGACGACCCGTTCGGTGAGGAGACTGCGATCGCGGTTCGAAAATACGCCGCGCCGCTCAAAGCTGCCGGCGCGGACACGGTCATTCTCGGCTGCACTCACTACCCGCTGATTCGGCCTATATTCCAGCGCGTGTTCGGGCGTGGTGTCACGCTCGTCTTCTCCGCTGATGAAACCGCACGCGAGGTGGCGGAGACGCTCGAGCGCAAGGGAATCGAGAACGACGATTCGCGGGAGGGTGCGTACCGCTTCCTGACAACGGGTGATCCGGAGCTCTTCCGCGCAATGGGACGCCGGTTTCTCCAGCTCTCGATCGACGCCGCTGAGCACGTCGAGGTGTCTGCACTCGAGGCAGCGGCGGCGGCATGAGAGGCGACGGCAGGCGACCCGACGAGCTCCGTCCCCTCGAGATCGAGGTGGACTACCTCGAACAGCCTCATGGCTGTGTCCTCTACGCGCAGGGGAAGACGATCGTGTTGTGCACCGCCACCGTGGAGGAGGGCGTGCCGCGCTGGCTCTCCCGCAGCGGGCGCGGCTGGATGACGGCCGAGTACGCGATGCTCCCGGCCTCGACCGGCGAGCGCACGCAACGGGCCGTCTCGCGCGGGCGACCCGACGGGCGCACGGTCGAGATCCAGCGGCTCATCGGCCGCGCGCTTCGCTCGGTGTGTGACTTCGAGGCGCTCGGCGAGCGCACGCTCTGGCTCGACTGCGACGTCCTCCAGGCCGACGGCGGCACCCGCTGCGCCTCGATAACCGGCGCGTGGATCGCTGCGAGCAGAGCGCTCGATCGCTTCGGGCTGTCGAAGGCCTTGAGCGGTTCCATCGCAGCGGTCTCCGTCGGCATTGTCGGCGGCGAGGCCGTGCTCGATCTCGACTACGCCGAGGATTCGGGCGCGGAGACGGACATGAACGTCGTCATGACGGGCGATGGTCGCCTCGTCGAGGTGCAGGCGACGGCCGAGAAGGATCCGTTCTCGCGCGAGCTGCTCGACGAGCTCCTCGACCTCGCCGCGGGCGGGATCGGCGATCTCACCGCCGCGCAGCTCGAGGCGTCAGCCGCTCCGCTGGAGTGACGACGCCAGGTAACAGTCTGTTACTTGGCGTCTCCTATCTCAGCGGTGGCTCCGGAGCTAGGGCTTCGACCCGTTGAGGCTTCTCCTCGCATCCCGTAACCAGAACAAGCTGCGCGAGCTTCGGCAGGCGCTTCCGGACTGGGAAGTCGATCTGATCGAGACGCCCGAAGAGCCGGTCGAGGACGGCGAGAGGTTCTCGGACAACGCGCGCATCAAGGCGATGTACGGTCGGGCTCACGCAGCCCCCGAAGCCTGGGTCGCCGGCGAGGACTCGGGAATCGAGGTTGACGCGCTCGGGGGGCGTCCGGGCGTCGAGTCGGCGCGCTGGGCCTCGGACGGCGTGGCGCGTCTGCTCTCGGAGCTCGCCGGCGTCGAGAGTCGCCGTGCCCGCTACGTGTGCGAGATCGTCGTCGTCGCTCCGGGTGGCGACGAGATCACTGCCAGCGGGACGCTCGAGGGGGAAATCGCACTTGAGCCTCGCGGGAACGAAGGGTTCGGGTACGACCCCGTCTTCGTCCCTCTCGGCCAAACGGCGACGGTGGCCGAGCTCGGAGGCGGATGGAAGGCAGCGCATTCGCACCGCGCGCAAGCGGCGCGAGCGCTCGCAGCGCGCCTCGCCGAGCGCTCGTGCGGCCTCTCGTAGCGTTGCCCCTACGACCAGCCGCAGCGCGTTTCGGGTCTGATCGCGGCATTACCGTCGAGAGGCTGCTAGCGTCGAGCGCCGATGGACGCAGCAGAGGCCCTACGCGAGCTGACCGAGCTCTCATCGCAGATCGAGTCCGCCGTTGTGCTCGGCGCGGACGGGTCGGTGCTGGCGTCGACGCAGGAGGATTCCACCAGGGCTGCGGCGCTCGCGAGCTCGACGCTCGAGCTCGTCGGCGCGGCTTTCGAGCTGAACACGCAGCGCCTCGAGGTGACGCGCGTCGAGGTCGAGCTCGAGGATGGAGCGCTCTTCGTCCTGCGCGACGGTGGCCGGACGATCGCGGCCATCACCGGGCCGGATCCGACGTCGGGTCTCGTCGTATACGACCTGCGCACGTGTCTCCAGGGAATCGCCGAGCCGGAGCAGAAGAAGGGCCGGACTGTTCGGAAGGCGAAGGAGGACAGCGAATGAGAAACCTCGTTCGGCTCGCAGTCCTCGTCGGCCTGGCGATCTGGGCCTGGCGGCGCTTCGCGGGACCTTCGGGACCTCGAGAGCGAGCAGGCGTCTCCTATGCGGACGGCTCGTCCGTCGTTCTCGAGCCGGGGTCGGTCGGGTTCGAGCGCCTCGCGTCGATCGCCCGCGCAGCCCTCCGGCAGTGACGCACGATGAGCTTGGCGCGCTCCTCGTGGACCGAGCGCTGCTGGAAGGCGACTTCGTGCTTCGGTCGGGCCGACGCTCGTCCTGGTATCTCGACAAGTACCGGTTCGAGACCGAGCCGGAGATCTTGCGCGCCCTCGGTGAGCGTCTCGCAGAGGCCGTGCGCGAGCACGAGCCGGAGGCCATCCGGCTGGCCGGCCCGGCCCTGGGAGCTGTCGCGTTGGCAGCTTCGGCAGCGATGGCGTCCGGTGTGCCCTTCATCATCGTCCGCGGTGAGACCAAGGAACACGGCACGGCAAAACGGATCGAGGGCCCGTTCGAACCGGGCGAGCTGGTGTGCCTCCTCGAGGACGTCGTCACTTCCGGCGGCGCTCTCGCCGAGGCGGTGTCGGCTCTCCGGGATGAA
>JAERMP010000290.1 GCA_016844515.1 Thermoleophilia bacterium
GCGAGCTCTCGGGCTCGCCGCAGACCGCACGTCATTCGGTTTTCAAAGACCGCTCGAAGTCTGGGAGAGCCTGTTCCGGGCGCTCCAGACACGCGTCCCAATCGGGGGCTGGCGTTGCTCCGGTCGGGATCTCCCCCAGGAACCGGAGCGGGTGCGCATCTTAGAAAGCAGCTGGGGGAGCGTCAAGACCACCCCCGAGGGGGAGCGGGCTAGGAGGCGTGGCCTTTCGGCGACTCGATGGAAATGCGAGCCACCCGGCGCCTACCGACGCGAATCACGTAGGTCCCCTCGGCGAGGCGGAGCGCGGAATCCTGGACCCGCGCCCCATCTACCTCGACTGCACCTTGGCTGACCAGGCGCCTTGCTTCGCCGTTCGACGCCACAGCGAGGGCGGTTCGCATGACGTCCAGCAGGCCAGCCGACCCGCTCTCTCCGAGCATCACACGGCACGAAGGAAGCTCTTCGGGAAGTCCCCGCTCGCGTACGACGCGCTGAAAGTGCCGGGCCGCCTCGCTGGCGGCGACCGGCCCGTACAAGCGCTCGACCACCCGAGCCGCGAGGAGTTCCATCGTTCGGAGCGGATCGCCCGAGCCAGCCTCCAGTTCAGCCGCCCGCTCCGCCAGATCCTCGGAGCGGACCAGGGCAAGCACCCGAATCCATGCGGGCATCAGACCATCCGGAATGCTCATGACACGCCCGTAGATTTCCTCGGGCGCATCGGTGAGCCCGATCGTGTTGCCGAGACTCTTGGACATCTTCTCACGCCCATCGGTACCGACGAGGAGCGAATGCGTGATCACGGCCTGCGGAGGTTGACCGTAGCCGCGCTGGAGGTCGCGCCCGACGAGCAGGTTGAAGAGCTGATCGCTTCCGCCCAGCTCGACGTCGGCCTGGAGGGCGACCGAGTCATAGCCCTGCACGAGCGGGTACAACAGCTCGTGTACCGAGATGGGGAGCTCCTCCCGATACCGCTTCGCGAAATCATCGCGCTCGAGAAGCCGCGCAACCGTATAGTGAGAGCAGAGCCGGACGAACTCGACGGGGGACATCGTTCCCATCCATTCGTTGTTGTACCGGATCTCCGCGCGATCCACGTCGAGGATCTTCCTGACTTGATCGACGTACGTGCGGGCGTTGTGCCTGACCTCGTCTGCACCCAGCGGCGGCCGCGTCTTCTTGCGGCCGCTGGGATCGCCGATCCGCGCCGTGAAATCGCCGATCAGGAAGATCGGTGTGTGGCCGAGCTCCTGGAAGATCCGGAGCTTCTCGAGCGTGACGGTGTGCCCGAGGTGCAGATCGGGCGTCGATGGATCCATGCCAAGCTTTACTCGGAGTGGCCGGCCGCTGGTGACGGACTCGGCCAACCGCTTGCGCAGGTCGGCCTCCCCGACGAACACTTCGGCGCCGGCGCGAATGAGCTCGAGCTGGCGGTCGATGTCAACGTGCCCTGCACTCAAGGCCCCGAGAACCTCCGGATCTCCACTTCCGTCAACAAGGCATCCATCAGTTGGTCGTGCTCCTCACGCGGAACCCGTCCGATGACCTGCAACTCGAAGCCCACTCCGAATACTGCGGCCCCCCGACGGTCTGCGAGCGCACGGTCCCAGGCGCCAGCCCCTCGACCCAGCCGCCCTCCGCGATCGTCGAACGCAACTCCTGGGACGAGCACGAGGACATCGGGGCCGAGCACCTCCGCGGGCGCGTCCGTGGCGGGCTCTCGGACACCGTAGCGGCCCGGTCGCAGATCCTCGACGCGGTCGACGCTCGACCACTCGAGCTGTGAACCGGGGAGCGTCCGTGGGAAGAGCAAGCCCTTGCCGTCGAGCTGGGCAAGAGAAACGACCCGAGCCAAGGGAAGTTCGTCTGGCAACTCCGCGTACACCACCAGCCGGCGGCAGCGCTGGTACTCGGGTGCTAGCGAAAGAAGCAGCGCGACCTGGTGTCCGGCCTGGTCTGCGAGGCTGCGAGGAAGGGCTCGGCGACGCGCCAAGAGCAGCGTCCGAAGTCGACGCTTCTCGTCGGCCGGTCTCAGGAGGCAGCCGCACCGGGATCGTGAAGAGCGGACTCCGCGAGTTGAGCGAGTTCTGAGATGCGCTTCTCCAAGCCTTCGAGCCCACCTCCGCTCACCCTCCCGGCAGCAAGCAGATTGGCGAGGTTCAGGGCTGCGAGCACCGCAACGTCGACGCTATCGGCGATGCCGCTGCGCGCGCGGACCTTCGACATCGTTTCGTCCAAGAGCTCCGCCGCCCGATGCACAGAACTTGCATCGCCGTCGGCGCGAATCCGGTACTCACGACCCTGAATCGTGACGGGTACGGTGCGCTTCTGGGTCACGAGGCTTCGGCCCCCGGGCCGTGGCGCCGTTCGAGCTGCTCTTCGACTCGCCCGAGCTGGGTGATCAGATCGTCGATGCGCTTGACCGCATCTTGACGGGCCTGGTTGTGCTCGCGCATGCGCGCATCCAGCCCCCTGAGGCGAGTTTCGCGTTCGGCGAGCAGGTGCTGCAAGGACGCATGCTCACGGCGCAGCGCGAGATGACGCTCCGCCAGCTCTCGGACCACACGCTCGAGGCGCTCGAAGTTCTCGAGATCAGGGACTCGCCCGCGGCTGCCCAGCGGCACATCGTCGCGTTCGCTCATCCCGCCCCCTCCCGTGCGCGTCCTCCGGAACGTAACACGCCGAGGACCCCGTTTGCAGGGGAGTCGTCCGGATCGCTCGCGCCGATCGGGTGTGCGAGCCCAGGCAACCAGCGTTTGTCAGTTAGACGAATGCGCGGAGGTACAGGTCCGCGGCACGCGCCGCCTCGCGTCCCTCCCACTGCGCCCACACGACGAGCGACTGTCCGCGACGGCAGTCGCCAGCCGCGAACACTCCGGGCTCGGTTGTCGCGAAAGCCTGCGCATCAGCCCGAACGTTGCCGCGCGAATCGAGCCCGACGCCGAGACCTTCGAGGAGCCCGTTGT
>JAERMP010000112.1 GCA_016844515.1 Thermoleophilia bacterium
TGAGCCCGACTTCATCCCGGAGGAAGCTCCCGTCACCGCTGCGCGTCGCTGGGCCTAGCCTCCCGTGACGAGCGCGACCGGGATTGTAGACCGTCGCGGCTCGTCTCTTCCGGCGGTTCTGATCGCCTCCAGCCTGGCGGTGATGGCGCTCGGGGTGCTGGCCGGGGCGGATCCGCGGGCACTGGCGCTCCTCACGATCGCTGTGACAGGCCTCGCGCTCTTCCACCCGGTTCTCTCTCGCTGGCATGTGCTTGTCGGCATCGTGGTCGCGGTGATTCTCTTCGTGCCGATCAAGCGCTATCAGCTCCCCGGCAACCTGCCCTTCGACCTCGAGTTCTACCGCGTCACGATCGCGATCGTTCTCGCGCTCTGGCTTGCGGCGCTGCTCGTCGACGCTCGTGTGTCCACGCAGCCGACCGGGCTCGGCGGGCCGCTTGCGCTGTTCGCGCTCGCCATCTTCGGGTCGATCGTCGCGAACGCTGGTCGGATCCAGGGCCTCAACGTTCGGGAGGTCGACCTCTCGAGCGACGTCGCCAAGAAGACGCTCTTCTTCGCCAGCTTCTACCTCGTCTTGCTCCTCGTCGTCAGCGTGATCCGTGACTTCCGTGCGATCCACGCGGTGCTGAAGACGATCACCGCTGGCTCGGCCATCCTCGCCGGGTCTGCGCTCGTCGAGGCGCGAACGGGATACAACGCTTTCAACCATCTGCATAGCGCCGTGCCGTTCCTGCAGTTCGAGGGAGCGCTGACGGAGGAAGGCATCGCCCGCTCCGGCCGCCTCCGGATCTACGCCTCTTCCGGGCATCCGATCGAGCTCGCTGCCGTACTCGCGATGGTGTTGCCGCTCGCGATCTATCTCGGACGTCTGACCCGTCGCTGGTGGTGGTGGCTGTCGGCGGGCGTGATTGTGCTCGCGGTATTCGCGACGGTCTCCCGCACCGGCATCGTCATGCTCGCGACGATCGCTGCGGTCTTCCTCTGGTTGCGCCGGAAGGAGGTGACAAAGCTGTGGCCGTTGGTGGTGCCGGTGCTCCTCGCCGTGCACCTAGTCACGCCCGGCGTGCTCGGAGGGCTACAAGGCGCGTTCTTCCCCCGAGGCGGGCTCCTCCAGGACCAGACCGTCTATGGCGGCCGTTTCTCCGCCCAGCGACTGGGGGGCGAGCTCGACCTCATCAAGAGCAAACCCGTGTTCGGTCAGGGCTTCGGAACGCGGATCACGACCGGCGAAAAAGCGCAGCAAAACGCGCGCGTGCTCGACGACGAATGGCTGGGCACCGCCTCCGAGACGGGGATCGTGGGTGTCATCGCGCTCGCGTGGCTGTTCGTGCGCTTCGTCAGGCGGCTCGGCCGTGAGGCGAAGCAGGACCTCTCAGCCCGTGGCTCGCTCCTCGTTGCACTCGCCGGCTCCGTCGCCGCGTTCGCCGTCAGCATGTTCACGTTCGACGCCTTCTCGTTCATCCAGGTGACGTTCCTGCTGTTCATCCTCCTCGGTCTCGGCATGGCCGTGCTCGCGACCGAGGATCACTGGTTCTTCGCAGAACGACGCCTAGCCGCTAACCCCACGGGCCTCCGCAACGCGCCGGGCGAGATTTCGTAGCCGCTGCTGCTTGCGCACCCATGTACGGACCCCTGGCTTGGCGCACTGCGGCCGGCGGCGGACAGCCTCTCCTGCGTAGCCCGCGACTAACGCGAGTGCCGCCGGATCACGGAAAGCGCGGAAGAGCGCACGAAGCAGGAGGTACGACGGCCGGTAGCCGAGAAAGTGAGACACTCGTCCTTGCGCCGCCCAGGCCGACCATCGGGTCCGCTCGCGCGAAGCCTCACGCCGATGGTGGTAGAAGGGCACCTCGTGCAGGATCCGGGTCTCCCAGCCGAGAGCGTTTGCCTCGGCCACGTCGACCGCGTCCCAGCCGGTCCGCGGCTCGAGCGGGAGCACGCGCTCGAGGCACTCCTTCCGGTACGCCCGCGCCGCACCCCAGACGCTCGCGCCGGTGACGTGCTGCTCTCGCCATTCGCCGCCGTGCTGCTCGTAGCACGTGCCGCTCACGATTCCCAGCCGCACGTTCCGACCGAGCGCCCGGAGGAGCTGCTCGAAGTAATACGGAGGGAAGCTGAGGTCGGCATCGAGCTGGACGATGACCTCGGGACGGGGCTGGAGCAAGGAGACGCCGAGGTGGAACGCGTGCACGATCGGAGCTCCGCGTTCCTCGGCGTCAAGAAGGCCGGCGCGGAGGACATGCACCCACGTGTGCTCGTCTGCCAGTCGGGCGGCGATATCCGGCGTCTCGTCAGTCGAACCGTTCTCGACGAGGACCCACGCTTCCGGACGCGCAGTCTGGGAAGCGACGCAGGAGGCGATTCGCTCGAGGTTCGCAACCTCGTCGCGAACCGGCGTGACGATCGCGTAGCGCACCCTACGGTGCCGCAGTGGCCGGCGGTGACAGGGCGCGCGAGACGTAGGAGGACAACCAAATCTCGAGCATGAGCACGGCCAATAGGAGCCGCGTGCGTGGCGCACCCGACCGCCGCTCGAGGAAATCGGTGACCAAGCGATTGAGAGCCTCAGGGTCGAGGAACTCAGCGCATCGGAGCTCCTGCCCGAGCAGGCGGTCGCCCATCGCGGCCGAGAGCCGGGTTCTCAGCCACTCGTCAGAGGCGCCCACGAAAAAACCAACCTTGGGCTTCGCGAGGACGCGACCGGGAAGGATCTCACGAGCCATGTGGCGCAGGACTACCTTCCTCTCCCAACGGTGCACTTTGTGGCGCGCCGGGATCGACGCGGAGAGCTCTACGAGCTCGTGGTCGAGGAAGGGCACCCGCGCCTCGAGCGAATGAGCCATAGACGTGCGGTCGAAGTAGTGGAGCATCAGATCGGGGAGAGCAAGCTGGCCGTCGAGGAACAGCGTCGACGTCAGCGGGTCGCTGGAGTCGCCGTCGACGTGCGACAGGATTGCCTGCGCCGCCGAAGTGCCATCCGTCTCGGCGAGGGGGCCGCGGAAGAGGGTCCGCCGCCGGTCGTCGTCGACGTCGCCGCTCATCGCGAGCAGCCGCTCGACCGGGCCCTCCGCACGCAACGTGCGCGCGGTCCGGCGCAAGACGTCGGGTCCGCGCCCTGCCAGGCGCCCGACTCCGCGCACAATCGGGCGTGGCATCCGACTCAGCACCCCGATCGCCCACGCCGCCTGGTGCTTCCGATAGCCCCCAAACAGCTCGTCAGCGCCCTGTCCCGACAGTGCGACCGTGACATCGCACGCGGCCAGCCGGCAGAGGGCGTCAAAGCCGAGGGGGGAGAGGTCGGCGAGCGGCTCGTCGAGGTGCCAGACGAGCTCGTCGAGGGGGACGGCGTCGTCGTGGAACGAGAGCTCGAGCTCCGTATGGTCGGTCGCGAAGTGGTCGGCGACCAGGCGAGCATCTCCGAGCTCGTTGGCGGGGTCTTCTCGGAAGCCGACCGAGAAGGTCTTGACGGGCTCCGGCATGTTGCGGGCCATGAGCGCGACGATCAGGCTGGAGTCGAGCCCACCGGAGAGCATCGCACCGAGCGGGACGTCGCTCATCAGCCTCAGACGGACGGACTCCTCGAGCTTCGAGAGCAGGCGCTCGGAGGCGTCCTCGAGCGTCATCTCGACGGGCTCGGGCTTCGGGTACGACCAGTAGCGCTCGAGTGAGACCTCTTCGGAGACGACGAGCCGGTGGCCGGGCGGAAGCTTGCGGACGCCCGCAAGCGGAGTCAGCGGGGCTGGGAAGTAGCCGAGCGTGAGGTACGCGTCGATCGCGTCGTAGTCGAGCTCTTGTCCGACGAGCCCGCTCTGCAGGAGCGACTTGAGCTCGGAGGCGAATACGACGAGGTCACCTCGGCGAGCGTAGTAGAGCGGCTTGATCCCGAGCCGATCACGGACAAGCACGAGCCGGCGCTTCCGCTCGTCCCAGACAGCGATCCCGAACATCCCGCGGAGTCGCTTCGGGAAGGCGGCCCCGTCTTGCTCGTACAGATGCGGTATCACGTCGGTGTCGCAGCGGCTTCGGAGGCGGTGCCCGCCTGCCTCGAGCTCGCGGTGCAGCTCGAGATGGTTGAAGAGCTCTCCGTTATGCACGGTCCAGATGCTCCCGTCCTCGTTCGAGACCGGCTGGTGGCCGCCCTCGACGTCCACGATCGAAAGCCGTCTAACCCCCAGTGCCACCCCTTCCGTGAGATACGTACCCCGGTCGGAAGGCCCCCTGTGGCGCATCACGTCCGTCATGCGATCGAGCGTCTCCTGGCCGAGCACCGGCCGGGGCGGACCGCCCACCTGCACCACACCACAGATCCCGCACACGTCGCATCGGACGGTAGCTGCCCGACGGGTCGGCCGAACCGCCAGACGGGCTAGTGCTGTCGGCGCCGTCTAGTCAGGTGGCTAGGTGCCGATTCGGGGTGAAAGCGCCACGCGGAGTGCGCGCGCGTGCGCCGCGCGGTCGGCGAGCCCACCCCGCGACACGACGACGTGTGTCAGCGCCCCGAGGCCGATGCCAATCCGCTCGAGCGCTGCGTATGGAGCAGAGCGATGTTTCCTCGCGTATCGAACGCGACTTGCGGCGAGCACGGGGAGCGTCTTCGCGCGGGGGGCCGACGCGCCTTCGTCGTGCCGCGCGAGGGCCGTCGGCTCGTACGCGATTCCATATCCGGCCTCGCGGAGTCGGTAGCAGAGGTCGATGTCCTCGCAGTAGAGGAAGAAGCCCTCGTCCCAGCCGGAGAGCTCCTCGAGCGCGGAGCGTCGAACGAGCAAGCAGGACCCCGAGACCCACTCAGGTGAACCCGCACCTTCGTACCGGGCTTCGTGGCGAACCATCTCATCCGACCATGAGGCGTGTGGGAACACCCGGTGTAGGAACAGCGCCTGAGCGAACGTCGAGCGAAGACGAGGAAACCGTCGTTGCGACCAAGCGAGCGATCCGTCGGGATGCTCGATGCGAGGCGCCGCCGCGCCGAGCGACGGGTTCTCTTCGAGCCTCGAGACCAACAGGCGCAGCGAGGTCTCGTCGAACGACGCATCAGGATTGAGGAACAGGACGTAGGGCGCGTCGCCCGTCTGCCAGCCGGCGTTGCACCCGGCTGCGAAGCCGGCGTTCACTTCGCGCCCGATCGTTGTGACGGGAAGGTCGGCCACCGTCTCGAGAGTGCCGTCCGTCGACGCGTTGTCAACGACGATCACGCGGACGTCGGAGACGCCGGCGAGGCGAGTGAGGCAATCGCGGAGGTGATCGCGGCTGTTGAAGGAGACGACCACGACGTCCACGAGCGTCATGCGCGTGAGAGTACCTGGGTCGTCCTGAAAGGGGCCTTGTATCAACCACGCGAGTGATTCTTCGCATGATTTGCAGCGTTATCGCCCGAATGGGGGGTCAGACCTAGCCGAAGGTCGCCGATCACAGTCGAGCCGCAATGCCGCCAAGGACTTCCCCCACCGTCGCCATCAGGCACGCCTCGAAGCGCTCAGCGCTGCTCGCGATGGTTCTCGCGGGTCTTGCCGCCTCGCTCTTCGCGATCTCGGTACCGAAGGCCGCGGGGGGCCCTGACCAAGTCGCCCCGTCGGCTCCGACCAACCTTCGGGTGACCGGGGCGTCGCAGACGGCGGTGACCGTGGAGTGGGCCAAGTCAACGGACAACGTTGGTGTCGAGGGCTATCGCGTCACTTTCGGTTCGTCGAAGTACAAGACTCCGGAGACCCGGTTCACAGCCAGTGGACTGGCCTGCGGGGTCAGCCACTCGGTCCAAGTGCGCGCCTACGATCATGCCCGTAACTTTTCCTCCACGGCGACAGCGATCGTCTCGAGCGCTCCATGCCTCGACATGCAAGCGCCGACGGCGCCCAGCGGTCTGCAGCAGATCGCCAGTGGTCCGACCACCGCAACCTTCGCCTGGAGTGCCGCGACCGACAACGTCGCCGTCGCGGGATACGCCGTAAGCCGCGGTGGGTTCGAGCTGGATACGACGATGGAGACGAGCTACCCGTTCTTCGGGCTGTCGTGCGGCCGGACGTACACCGTCGGAGTTCGCGCGTACGACGTAGCGGGCAACTCCTCCGCATGGGTCAGCTTCTATGTGACGACGTCACAGTGCGGGGACGTAAGCGCTCCCACGGCTCCCACGGGACTCACCCAGACCGACCGAACCGTGTCGACCATGTCGCTCGCCTGGTCGGCCTCGACGGACAACGTCGGCGTCGCAAGGTACGCGGTCTTCCGGAACGGAGCCGAGCTGGGTTCGACGACCGGGCAGTCGTATGCGCTATCGGGTCTCGCCTGCGCGACCTCCTATGAGGTCGGTGTCGACGCCGTCGACGGTGCCGGCAATCGCTCCGCTCGTGCGAGCGCGACGCTGAGCACCGCCTCGTGCGTCACTCCTCCACCGCCAACGGGCGACACGCAGCCGCCGTCGACGCCGACGAACGTCTCGGTCGCATCCGCTTCGACGACGTCAATCACCCTCACCTGGTCGCCGTCGACGGACAACGTCGGGGTTACGGGCTACGGCGTGTACCGCAACGGAGTCCGGGCGCAGGTCGTCACCGGCACGACGTTCGTGTTCCAAGGGCTGGCGTGCGGCACCGCCCACGACCTAGGCGTCGAGGCGTACGACGCTGCGGGCAGCCACTCCGGGCGGGCAGCGGTAACTGCCAGCACGAGCCCGTGCTCGGACTCCAGTCCGCCGACGACGCCGCAGAACCTCGTGCTGCTCAGCCGGACGTCCACGAGCATCACGGTCAGCTGGTCGGCCTCGACCGACAACGTCGGTGTCGCCGGGTACGGCGCGTACGCCGGCGGCCAGCTCGCGGGCTCGACGGGCACGACGACGTACACCTTCACGGGCCTTCCCTGCAACACCAGTCAGACGTTCGGCGTCGACGCCTACGACGCGGCCGGGAACAGGTCCGCCAAGGCAAACGTCGGCTTGGCCACGGCCGCCTGCGGCGACACCCAGCCGCCGACGCCGCCGACGCAGCTGAATGTGTCCTCTGTCGCGCAAACGTCGCTCACGCTCAGCTGGAGCGCGTCTTCTGACAACGTCGGCGTTGCAGGCTACGACCTGTTCTCGAACGGCAGCAAGGTGGCGACTGTCACCGGGACGTCACATGCCTTCGGCAACCTCGCCTGCGGGACGTCGTACACGCTGGGCGTCGAGGCATTCGACAGCGCAGGAAATCGCTCCAGTCGCTCCACGAGCGCGGCCGCTACCGCCCAGTGCTCGGCACCGCCTCCGCCGGAACGACGCCAACGCCTGCACGCAGGCGGCCTCCTGCGCGAGCCTCAACCGCGCCTACGCCGTGGCTCAGCCGGGCCAGACGGTGCAGGTCGCGGGTGGGACGTACCCGGCGCAGGACATCGCCTGGCGTTCCGGCCGCGATCAGGCTGCACAGATCGTGTTTCGCCCGGCGGGGCAGGTGACGATCCAGGGCAACCTGACGGTGCGGGCCTCGGGGGTGCACATCGCCGGCCAGGCGACGGGAACGGTCACGAACTGGCGCTCGCGCACCTACACGATCACGGTGACGGGGGACACGGCGGTGGTGGGAGACTCGGCCGCGCAATACCCGCACAACGTCACCTTGGAGGGTATCGACACCGGGGCGATCGGCACGTACAACTCGGACAACGCCGTCGTCCGTGACGTAGACGCCGGCCCGGTCGTCCAGGGGACTGCCTGCGATCGGCCGCAGTCGAAGATCGGCCCGAACATCGAGGCCGAGCTCGGTGCGAAGCCCCGGAACGTCCTCTGGGAACGGGTTGTCGTCCACGGCAACTCGATGACGCTCGCCTCCGCGCAGGCGCAGTGCCACACGGGCGGACTCTTCATCGTCTCCGTGGACGGTCTGATCATCCGCGAGAGCATCTTCGCCGACAACATCGTCTACAACGTCCAAGTCCAGAACTACGTCGGCTCGCCGGCCAGGAACGTCACGATCGAGAACTCGTGGTTCGGCTGTCCCGTCACGGACTACTGGGTGACCCCGAAGGGCTGTAACGGCCAGGCCTCGCTGCAGTTCAACGCGAACTCCACCTTCTCCGACTGGCTCGTCCGCTTCAACAGCTTCACCAGCCTGTACGCCGCCTGGGGCGAGGGCTCCTACTCGAACGTCCGCTTCATCGGCAACGCCGGACGTGCCCCCGGCTCCAACGTCTGCCGCGGCGCTGGGGTCAGCTTCCAGCAGAACGCCTGGACCTCCGACACCTGCGGCGCGAGCGACGTTCTTCTGTCCTCGCTGCCGTTCGTGAACAGCACCCCCGCGCAGGAGGACCTGCACCTGACGACCGGGCCGGCGGTCGGCCTCGTAGGGGGTTCGGGCGCGGACTTCCAGCTCGCGAGCGACATCGACGGGCAATCGCGCCCAGCCGCGCGTGATGCGGGCGCGGACCAGGTCGGCTGACGTCGAACGGTTTCGCTTCCGCGCGCCACGCAGCGGCCCTACGGCGATCTGCTAGCGGCCTACTGCCAGGTCGTAGAGGTAGAGCGAGGCGTTCGTCTCACGAAACTCCGCGAGCCGGCGACCACGTCGATCCAGATCAGCGAGCGCGAGCTCCTCGTCGGTTCCGCCTTCGTGTGGCAAGACGCTGGAGAACAGGAGCCAGATACGCGGGCGACTACGAAGCGCTCCGACCTCGGCCGTGACGTTGCCCTGCGTCCCGATTACCACGTCTGGTGGGGCGCTCTCGAGAGAAGCTACCGTGGTTGCACCCCCGAGGTTCCTGGCGGGAACGACCGGCCACGGGAAGGGGCCTCGCACGTCGCAGTCCCCGCACTCGGCGTAGTAGCGGAGCGCGTACTGGGACGCCGGGTAAACGTACAGAACGTCCCCGTCTCGCCATTGATTGGCAAGGCTGCTCAGCAAGGGTCTAAGGTGCTCGCTGCGCGGTGGATCCACCAGGTTCTCCACGGCCCGTGGGGCCGGGCCGGCTGCCAGGAGGCAAACGAGGATCACGGCGACGAGGAGCGGGCGGCCTGAACGACGCACGAGCTCGGAGACGCCCAGCCCGAGCACGACGAGCCCGAACGGCACCAGGAACAGCCAGTATCGGCCGCCGGAGGGATACTTGTCGAGGAGCGCCGCTGCGAACGCGGCCAGCCCGGGAGCGAGGAGGAGGGCCTTCCGATTCGGTCGGGCATATACGAGCGTCCATCCGATGCCGATCGCGAGTACGACCGCGGCGAGCCAGTTCGTCGGACGCGGGAAGCCGCCAGGACCGACGACTGCGCTCCACGCCTCGTGGAGCTCGTCGACGAGTTGGCCGAGCTGGCTGCCGTCCGATCTGCGCCCCCCGAAGACTGCGCGCGAGATGGTGCCTATCGCTTCCGAGGCGATTACGTACACCGCGGCGAAGCTCGCAAGCCAGAGGCCGCCCACGGCGGTGAGTCCGAGCCAGTGTCGGAGGCCTGCGCGCGGAACCGTGAGCGTGAGGGCGAGCCCGACTCCCGCTAAGACGAGAACCGCGGGATAGGAAAACCAGACCGTCGCCGCGCCGGCGATTGCAAGTGGCCCGAGACGCCGAACGTCGGAAACGTCGCCCTCTGCGAATCGCAGGTAGAGAAGGACGAGCAGTGTCGCAACAGCCACGTCTGTGCTGTACGGCTTGACCTCCGCCGAGTAGTAGACGAGTGGCTCGTTCATGGCAAAGAGCGCCAGAACGAACAGGGCCGCCGCAGGCGCGAGCAGACGGGCAGCAATGCGCTGGAAGAGGACGAGCGCCGCGATGCCGCATAGCAGCGGAAAGAGGCGAAGAGCCATCTCGTCGTCCCCGAGGAGGACTACTACTGCTTTCTCGACGGCGAGGAATCCCGGGGGGGCACTCTGCACG
>JAERMP010000113.1 GCA_016844515.1 Thermoleophilia bacterium
CTTCGCGTCGTCGGGGTTCGAGAACCCGTACTTGTACTCGGAGCGGATTTCGCGGACGACCTCGGTCTCGTGCGTGCTCATGCGTCACCTCCGACGCCGACGGGTGTGAAAGCCTCGTAGCCCTCCGCCTCCAGTTTATGGGCGAGCTCTGGGCCTCCTTCCTCCACGATACGCCCGTCCACGAAGACGTGCACGAAATCGGGCGTGACGTAGTCGAGGATTCGCTGGTAATGCGTGATCACGAGTGCGCCCATCTCAGGGCCGACAAGCGCGTTCACGCCGTTCGCCACGATCTTGAGCGCATCGATGTCGAGGCCCGAGTCGGTCTCGTCGAGCACGGCGATCCTCGGCTTCAGCATCGCCATCTGCAGGATCTCGACTCGCTTCTTCTCGCCGCCTGAGAACCCGTCGTTCAGATAGCGCGACGCGAGCTCACGTGGCACTTTCAGCTCTTCCATCGCCGCCAGGAGCTCGGTGCGAAACTCGGGGATCGGCACCGGGTTCTCCTCGCCACCGTTCGCGGCCTTGCGCTGGGCGTTGATCGCGCTTCGCAGGAAGCTCGTCACGGTCACGCCCGGAATGGCGTGTGGGTACTGAAACGCAAGGAAGAGGCCGCGCTGTGCGCGCTCGTCCGCGCCGAGCTCGCTCACGTCCTCGCCGTCGAGAAGGATCTGGCCCTCGGTGATCTCGTATGCCGGATGACCCATGAGGGCGTAGGCAAGCGTGGACTTGCCCGACCCGTTCGGCCCCATGATCGCGTGCTTCTCGTTGGAGGCAACGACGAGATCGACACCCTTGACGATCTCCGTCCCGTCTTCCAGAGCGACATGCAGGTTCCTGATCTCAAGCAGTGACACGTTCTGCAACAGCCTCCCGTTCGGCGTCGGTAGTCCCGGCCTCACCGCGTGCAAGGCATGGAACGTTCCCACGATACAGACAAGGCAAACGTCGCAGTCCCACCTCGACGAAAGGCGCAGCGTAAGGACTCACACGGCCCCGACTTTCTCCGCGACGTGAACGACGCACAGATCCGGCTCGATGTGCGGCCTCAACCAATCTGCGTCGGCGGGCGCGCCGAGCTCCGCGAGCGCTCCGCGCACGAGACCCAGGTGCACTCCGCAGACGATCTGCTCGTGTGTCGTGGCCACGTCATGAAAGGGACACTGCCTCATCAGAACCCTGTGCCCTTCCTCGTCCGACTCGAGCTCGGGCTCGAATCCGAGCTCGTCGAGCAGGTCGACGACGCGGTTCAGCGCCTCCGCGGCCGAGAGGGAGGTGAACGGCTCTGGCCGATCGACCAGGTAGCGACCCCACCCCTCCCCTGCCTGCTCTGCGCGAGCGGCCGGCTCCGGTCCGGAGCCCATCAGGAAGCCGGCCAAGATCTGTGCGAGCAGGCGGTAACCGCCGCTCTCGCCAAGGCCGCCGGTCTCGGGCACGAGCTCGTAGACCAACCGCGGGCGGCCCGGGCGGACGGACGTCGCAGCCCTTGACGACACCAGCCCGACCTCGGCCAGAACGGCGAGGTGCGAGCGTACCGTGTTCACGTGCCGGCCCACACGCGCCCCCAGCTCATGGGCATCGAGAGGCGCATCGGCCTCGTGCAGCAGGGCGAGGATCCTCGCCCTGCTTGCGTCCCCCAGCGCCCGATGCAGGCGCCTATCCAGGTCGTGGCCAGGTTCCGTGTGGCCTTTTTTCACGATGGCCATGGAGTTTACTAAATCGGAGGGGGATGACGGTTACCGCACCTGCGTGGGAGGATGCGGTAGGCAGCTCCTTGCCCGCATTGCACGCCTGACATGTTCGCCACGCGAGCCCGCTGGTATCGTGCGCTCATGCCGTTCGGCATCTCGATCTGGGAGCTCATGATTCTCCTCGTCGTGCTGCTCCTCATCTTCGGCGCGAAGCGACTGCCAGAGATGGGACGCTCGCTCGGCAAGGGAATGCGCGAGTTCAAGGACTCGGTCACGGGTGTGGAGGAAGCGGTGACCATCACCGAACCGGCGCCGAAGCCCGTCGAGCTCCCAGCCGCCACCTCCGAACCGGATGCGCCGGCGAGCGCTTCCGAGGCAGAGGCCGAGCGGGAAACCGTCCGCTAGGAGTCCTCCCCGATGGTGCGTCGGTGGCTACCGCGCCGTCTCCTCCATGGCGAGGAGGCAACGCTCGTCGAGCATCTCGACGAGCTCCGCACGCGGCTCATCATCGTTCTCTCCGCCCTGATTCCGGCATTCCTGCTGGCGTTTGCCTTCCACGAGCGGATCATGGAATGGCTCACGGGACCCCTTGCGGACGACAAGAAGCTGGTAACGCTTGGAGTGACCGAGCCGTTCACCACCTCGGTCAAGGTCAGCCTGATCGCAGGCCTCGCGCTTGCGCTTCCCGTCCTGCTCTGGCAGATCTGGGGGTTTCTCGCCCCGGCCGTCCAGCCGCACTTCCAACGCATCGTGCTCGTCTTCGTCGCGATCGCGACCGCGCTGTTCGCCGCCGGGGTCGTCTTCATGTACTACGTCGTGCTCCCGCGGGCGCTCGACTTTCTCACGTCGTACGATGCCGACCTCTACGACATCCAAATCCGTGCGAGCTACTACTACAACTTCGCTGCTCTGACCCTCGTTGCAGGGGGAATTGCGTTCCTCATGCCGATCTTCATCCTCGCGCTCGTGCGTCTTCGCGTGCTCACCTCGGACCGGCTGCGCAGCAATCGGCGGATCGCGTTCGTCGTGCTGCTCGTCTTCGCGATCATGCTCCCGACAGTCGATCCCGTTTCGCTCGCGTTCGAAGTGGTCCCGCTCCTCCTCCTGTTCGAGGGGTCCATCTGGATGTCGGTGCTCATGGAACGGCGGTGGCAGCGCGGGTGGGACGAGGAGCTCGCCGAGGCCGGCCTCCCGTGAAAGTCCTGTCTGCGGACTGGGTGGTCCCAGTAGATGGACCGCCGATCCGCGACGGAGCCGTTGCGATCGCGGATGGGACGATCGTCGCAGTCGGACCCGCCGCAGAGCTCGGACAGGGCGAGCGCTACCGGGACGCGGTAATCCTTCCCGGTTTCGTAAACGCTCACAGCCATCTCGAGTACGCCGTCTACGGAGGATTCGGCGACGGGATCGAGTTTCCGGCCTGGATCGGCTTGCACATCGAGCGAAAGCAGCGGCTCGACCTCGACGACGTCGACGCGATCGCACGGCTGGGGGCATTCGAGTGCCTGCGCTCAGGGATTACGACCGCCGGCGACTGCAGCTTCAGCGGTTCCGCGGCGACGGCGGCTGCCGAGCTCGGGCTCCGGGCGATCGTCTACCTCGAGGTGTTCGGTGCGGACGCATCCGGAATCGACAGCTTCTTCGCACCGAACAGAGACCGCGTGTCCGGCGCGTTTTCCGAGCGGGTGCGGCTTGGAATCTCGCCGCACGCGCCCTACACCTGCTCCCTCGAGCTCTACCGTGCGTGCACCGAGCTGGGGCTGCCGATCGCGACACACCTGGCGGAGAGCGTCGCCGAGACGAGCTGGCTCCGAGACGGGACTGGGCCCTGGACCGCCCTCGGCGACATGCTCAGGCCTCCGCTCGGCACAACCGGGATCCGCGCGCTGGCGGAGGAGGGGCTGCTCGGGCCGCACGTTCTCGCAGCACATTGCGTGCAGGTCGACGAGGAAGAGATCGAGCTTCTTGCTGCGAACGATGTCGCGGTCGCCCACTGCCCGCGCTCGAACGCGATCCTGGGCTGTGGGGTCGCACCTCTGAGCGCCCTTCGAGCGGCGGGAATACGCGTCTGCATCGCGACGGACAGCCCCGCCTCGACACCTTCGTTCGACATGTTCGACGAGATGCGCGCCGCGATCGCGGGTGCACGAGCGCGCGAGCGGCGTCCCGATGCTCTCACGGCCGCCGAGGCTCTCGAGCTCGCGACGCTCGGAGGTGCGCGCGCCCTCGGATGCGACAATGAGCTAGGCTCGCTCGTGCCCGGGAAGAGCGCCGATCTGACAGTCTTGTCGCTCGCCGAAACGTCATTCATCCCATGGGAAGATCCCGTTACGGCGGCGGTTCTCGGAGGCTCGCCACAACACGTCGTCGCTACTCTCGTGTCCGGTGAAACACGGTATGAGAAAGGAGGGAAGACATGGCTCGAGCTGATCGACGCAGCGCGCAGCGCCCGCGGCCGGCTTCTGTCACACGCAAACCCGACGTTGTGATCGAGGACACCATGTTCTTCCCGCGTCTTCGCCGGCACGCGAAGTGGATGTTCCTGTTCCTCGCCCTCGCCTTCGGGCTCGGCTTCATCGGATTCGGCGTCGGGGCCGGCGGTGTCGGGGTCGGCGACGTCTTCCGGGGGAGCGGTGGAGGGAGCGGCGTACCCTCGATCTCCAAGTCCGAAAAGCGCGTCCTCGACAACCCGAAGGATGCGCAGGCATTCCGCGACCTCGCCACGGCTCACCAGGCCGCCGGGAACACCGATGACGCCATCGAGGCCCTCGAGAACTTCGTCGCGCTGCGCCCGCGCAACACCGACGTCCTGCGCGAGCTCGCCGGGCTGTATCTCGCGCAGGCGACCGATGCACAGCAGCGTGGCCAGATCGCCGACTATCGCGCTGCCTATCTGGCGCCGGGGACCGCAGTGGCCGGCGCGATCCGGCTCGGTGACAGACCGCTCGATCCGGACCCGATCTCGCAGGCCGTGAGCGGACAGATCACCGAGGACAGCTCCGTCGCGTACTTCGAGGCGCAGCAGGCAGCGGCGAAAGCCGTCGACACGTACCGGCGGATCACCGTGGTGCTGCCGAACGATCCGAGCGTTCAGCTCGAGCTGGCACAGGCGGCTCAGAGTGCGGGTGACACGGCAACCGTTATTGCTGCATACGAAGCGTTCCTGAAGATCGCGCCGGACGATCCGACCGCGGTCGAGGTCCGCCGTCTTCTGAAGCAGCTCCGCCAGTTCGGCCCAACCGGCTGAGAGGGCTTTCGAATAGCCGGCAGCCGCGACGCGGCCGCCTTCAGGAGTTCGCGCGACCGGGATTCCGCGCTAGCGGATCCCGGTTTTCCGCAAGGTGGTTAGACTCGCGCCCTGTGAGGCTCGCCGTACTCGTGACCGCCGCGTGTGCGGCCCTCCTCTCCCTCGCGCTGACCGGGTGTGGCACCGGTGGGTACACGAGCCAAGGAAGCCAGGGGGCTGGGAAAAGGCTCTACATCAACGCGTGCGGTGGGTGTCACACGCTCGCGGACGCCGGGACGGCTGGAACGATCGGGCCGAACCTCGACGACGCGTTCGAACAGTCCCGCGCTGCGGGAATGACATCAGCCACCTTCACGCAGGTGGTCGCGAACCAGATTCGCTTCCCGATCACGACGACTTCGACGGGAGCGCCGGGAATGCCCGGCCCCGACACGACGCTGCCCTCGTGCGACGACGTCGAGGGAGACGCCTCCTGCGTCCCCGATCAGGATCAGGCGGTGAGCGACATCGCGGTCTACGTCGGTGCCGTCGCCGGGACCGGAGTCACGGCGGAGCGACCAACGGACGGGAAGTCGATCTTCACGACCACCTGCGGGTCGTGCCACACGCTGTCGGACGCCGGGACTTCCGGCAACGTCGGTCCGAACCTCGACAATTCAAAGCCGTCGAAGGAGCTCGTCAGCGATCGCGTGACGAACGGCCAGGGCCAGATGCCCTCGTTCAAGGACTCTCTCGACGAGGCGCAGATCCGGGCCGTCGCCGATTACGTCTCGGGCGCCGCCGGGAGGTAGGGGCCGGGCATGCCCGGCCAGGGCGAGGCATGCCTCGCCCCTACGGCTGCCCTCCGAGGGCGGCGTAAGACGGCGGCCCAAGGGTCGCCCCTACGAGTCGGGATCGAGACTGACCACGACGTGCGTGACCGGCACGTCGTACCGAACTCGGACACCGTCGACCACGCCTCGCTCGAGCCAGTTCGACCTACCCGGCGGGTGAGTTGAGATCACGATCTCATCGGGTTGGAACGATCTCACCGCATCCTCCACCGCAACGAGTGGGTCGCTGTCGCCGATCTCTCCGCGCGCCTCGATACCGACCGAGCCGAGCCGCTCGAGCGTAGCGGTGAGTCGAGCCTGAGCAGCCGCCCGCGCAGGATCCTCGTCCGACGTCCACGTCTTGAGCCGCGAGTTGAGCGCTGGGCAGACGACGAGGAAGCTCGAGGCCTGCGTGAGGGCAAGCGTGCTAATCGCGCTGACGAGCTCCTTGCCCGCGACCGTCTCGTTCGCGACTACCAGGATGCGACGCTCCTCGGGCCCACCCACGTGCTCGACGTGCGCGCGCTCGGGCCCCGGGCCTCGCTGGCGGAGGTAAACACCGATTGCGGCGCCGGTGAGAAGGAGCCAAACGACAACACCGAGTTCGGTGGAGATCGTCGAGGCGACGACGATGAGCGCGAACGCGCCGATCGTGATGAGCAGGAAGCGGAAGGCCGCGGCCTCGCTACGAAACGGGTTCTCCACGGCAGCTGCGCTTCCTCAGAGGAGGTAGACCGTCGCGTACACGACGATCCACATGACGTCGACGAAGTGCCAGTAGATCCCGGGTAGCTCGACACCGTGGTGGTGCTCGGGCGAGAAGTGCCCCCGCGAGCCGCGGATGATCACCATCAAGAGCAGCGAGAGGCCGACTGCGACGTGCGCGCCGTGAAGGCCGGTCAGTCCGAAGAAGACCGACGCGAAGGCGCCGTCGCCCGTGTTGAACCCGACATTCAGGTACTCGATCACCTGCGTCATGAGGAACGCGAGGCCCATGACGAACGTCAGCACCATCCCGGCCAGGAATCCGGCGCGCTGGCCACGCTTGATCGACTGCAGCGCCCAGTGCATCGTGAAGCTCGAGGTGACGAGGATCGCCGTGTTGACGCCGGCAACGAACACCGGGAAGTGGTACGGCTCGGGCGGCCACTCAGCGGAAGCACTCGGGTTGACGACCCTGACGAAGAAGTACGCGGCGAAGAACGAGCCGAAGAGCATGATCTCCGACCCGATGAAGAGGAGCATCCCGAGCGTGCGCGCGTCGACACGCGAGCTCTGATTCGCCTCCGGCGGCCCGTGATGGTCATGCACAGCCTCGGCGTGTGCGCTCAAACGCCCACCCCCACCGGGGATTTGGCGACGACATGATCGACCGGCAGGCCGCTCTCCGAACGGAGCCGCCCGACGAGGTCGCGCCGGAGCCACCCCGACCGCTCACCGGGGAAGGTCGAGACGATGATCTCGTCC
>JAERMP010000291.1 GCA_016844515.1 Thermoleophilia bacterium
ATCGCTCCTACTGGACGGCGACGACCGATAGCTCGTCGGCCGAAAGAACGCTCACGTCCGGCACGAAGTCGCAGGTGACGCTCGTTCCGCCGGTGACGGTGCAGCTGGTGTAGGTCGAGCTCGCCTGCACGAGCTTCGCCTTGACCGTCGTCGCCGCAGCGTTGAGCGTGAAGGCCACGCTGTCGATGTTCGCCGGATTGGTCGCGCTCAGCGTGTACGCGACGCCGGAGACGGTGTACCCGCTGATCGCGCCCTCGCCTTGACCCGCTTTCGACCCGGGGACGATGTTCGACGCTGTAAACGCGTAAGTGGCGAGGGCCAGGGCTGCCGCGAAGGCAACCACGAGAACCGTCCGCCGACGGATTCGCAACATTGAGCGCTCCTCCTTTGTCTCGTGTGCTGGGGATGCCGTGCGAAGCGTGTCTCGGCCCCTTTGCGCGCTTACCACTCACCCGTTCGAGGTAAATCGTTCGGGGTAATCAGTAGGTGTACAGCGAACCGTCTCGCTGTGTGCGGAAACGCGGGCTCAGCCGTCGAGCGCCGCGGGAAGAAAGCCGAGCAGATCACTTGCGAGGAGCCCGGCGCGGTGCGGAACGAGCTCGGCCGCGCGCGCGTGAGCGACGGCTCCGGCAGCGGCTGCGAGCTGCGGTTCGAGACCCTTGGCGAGGAAGGCGCCGATTACACCGGTGAGGACATCGCCCGTTCCGGCCGTCGCGAGCGAGGGCGGCCCGAGATCGCAAACGATGACACCCTCGCCCGGCGCCGCGACGATCGTGTCCGCGCCCTTCAAGACGACCACGAACCCGAGCCGATCAGCCGCTTGCTGTGCAGCTGCGAGGCGGTGCGCGTCGACCCAGTCCGAGTCGGTGTCGAGCAGCCTCGCAAGCTCGCCTGCGTGAGGCGTCAGGACGGTGGGCGCAATACGAGTGAGGGGCTCGAGCCCGAAGAGCGCGTCTGCGTCCACGATTGCCGGAATCGGCAGGCGTTCGAGCAGCTCGCGAACGAGCGCTCTGCGCTCGCCGCTGCGGCCGAGACCTGGGCCGATGGCGAGCGCCGTGGCGCGCTCTGCCGCACGCGCGATCGTCTCGGCGGCATCGACGTCGCTCCAGCCGATCTTCACTGGCTCCAGCGCGAGCACCTCGGCGGCGGGCAATGCCTCTTCAGGGATGGCGAGCGTCACGTAGCCCGCATCGGCGCGCAACGCTGCCATGGCCGAGAGGCACGCCGCACCAGTCATTCCGGGCTGGCCACCGACGACGATGACCGATCCCGATGAGTACTTCGTGTCCCGTGCGCCACGGCGTGGGACGATCGAGAGGAGCGCTGCACTGGCCCGTCGGTGCCCGGTCGAAGCGGCTTCGAGCCCGATGTCGGCGACAACGACGCGTCCGGCGTGGAATCGTCCCGGCCCGATGGCCAAGCCCACCTTGAGAGCGTGGAAAGTAACGGTGAGGTCGGCGTCGACGACGGCCCCGGCGATCTCGCCCGTGGACGCGTCCACGCCAGACGGGAGATCGACGGAGACCACCGGTGCCGGGGTCGCGTTGATGCGCTCGACCAGCTCGGCCGAGTCCGGACGCGGCGCCCCGCGAAACCCGGTGCCGAAGAGCGCGTCGACAACGACGTCGTACCCATCGGGCTCGGCTGTCTCGTCCGCAACATGCCCGGCTTCGCGAAGGACGCGCGCTGCTACTCGTCCGTCGCCGCCATTCGATCCGCCACCGCATACGCACGCGAAGCTCCGTGCCGCAGGGAAGGCCAGCATCGCCTCGTGCGCGACGGCCGCCCCCGCACGCTCCATCAGCTCGGGAATCGAGTCGGGATACGCCGGATACCGCTCCTCGGCGGCGCGCATCTCGTCGGCTGAGTAGAGCGGCTCGAACAGGTCAGCCATCGCTACGAGGACTGACGACGCAGATCGCAGCGGCAATCTCCCGCGAGTGCGTCATCGAAAGATCGATCGGGCCGGCCTGAACCCGCTCGGCGAAGGCGGCGGTACGGCCGGACAGATGCACTCCCGGCTTGGGTCGTCCGACGATCTCGATCTCTTTCCACGTGAACCGCACCCCGCAACCGAGGGCCTTCCCCACAGCCTCCTTCCCGGCGAAACGTGCGGCGTAGCTCTGGGCGGGGTCGGCGCGCGAGTCGCAATACGTGCGCTCGGCTTCGGTGAAACAGCGATCGCGAAAGCTCGGGCGATCCAGCGCGCGACGGACGCGCTCGATCTCGATGATGTCGAGGCCGACCTTTAGAGCTTCCTTCAGGGTGTCCACCCGCCCCCGGTCAGATCCTCCTCGAGCAGGGCCGGGAACTGCGCGAGAGACGACACCACGATGTCCGGGGACGGATCGGCCGATTCGAGCGTCTCAGGTCGGAACTTTCCGGTTCGGACGAGTGCGGTTCGCATTCCGAAGAGACGAGCGCCGCGAACGTCCGCCTCGACGTCGTCCGTCACGAGCCAGGTCCGCTCCGGTTCGGCGTCGAGAGCGTCGAGCGCCGCCGCAAAGTACGAGGGGCTCGGCTTCCCGAGAACCGTCGCCTCGACACCGGTCGAATACTCGAGCCCGGAGACGAACGCGCCGCTGTCGAGCATCGGGCCGCGGCTCGTCTGCCACCACTTGTTCTTGTGCAGACAGAAGAACGACGCGCCCATTTGAATCTCCTCGAATGCTCGAGCGAGGTTCATGTAGCTGAACACCTGATTGGGCTCGAGCGTCTCGTCGCACCCTCCGATGAGCACAGCCTCGGCGTCGCTTCCCCGAAAGCTCGCGCGCTGCCGCGCCGGGCGTCGTCTGCAACTCGTCGTCCTCGAGCGTGAAGCCCATCTCGCGAAGCTCCTCCGCGAGGCGGCAGCGAGGCCTGGTCGAGTTGTTCGTCACGAAACGCAAGGCATGCCCCGAACGCCGGAGGCCTGCCACTGCGTCGACCGCACCAGGGATCGGGTCGCCCGACACGTGCAGAACTCCGTCGATGTCGAGCAGAATGCACGCCATGGAGCGTGAGTCTATTCGGGTCACGCGCTCCGTTTCCCTCCCGGTCTCCGAGATTGCGATTCGGGTCTCCCGGTCGAGCGGCCCAGGGGGGCAACACGCCCAGAAGTCCTCCACGCGGGTCGAGGCCGTCTTCGATGTCGAGGCGTCCGGGGCGTTGACCGACACGCAAAAACGGCGTGTGCTTGCCCGCACCGGGCCCGTCCTTCGGGCGATTGCGCAGGACGAGCGGAGCCAGCTACGGAACCGCGAGCTCGCCGTCGAGCGGCTCGCCGAGAAGTTGCGCGCCGCCCTCGCGGTGCCTCGGCGACGCGTCCCGACCCGGCCGGGCGCGGCAGCGCGCGAGCGTCGCATGACCGAGAAGAAGCGGCGCTCCAGAGTGAAAAGGCTTCGCGGTCAGCCCGAGGATGAATGAGCGAGGCGCGGACGGCCTTGTAACAGTCTGTTACTTGGCGCTTCTCCGCTTGCGCTCCGAAGGCGCAACGTAGGATCGAAGGCGTGGACGTTCTTCGAGCGACCGCGCTCATCGCGGAGCTGCCGGTCGAGCGCACCCGGCTGCTCGACAACCTCGGCAGGATTCGCCGCGAGGTCGGCCCGATCGGCCCGGAGCTCTCGGACGCTCTCGCCGATCACATGAACATCCGGCGCGGCGAGGTGCACGAGGTCGTCTCGTTCTACTCGTTCTTGCAGGTTCCCGCCGATGCCGTTCGGGTGTGCACGGGGCCCGTGTGCGACTGCTTCGGCGCCCGGGAGCTGCTCGAGCGCACTCCCGACGCGATCGAGGTCGCGTGCCTCGGTCACTGCGATCTCGCGCCGGCGATGACGCGCGGAGACGAGATCGTCCCGCAGGTCACGCACTCGACGAACGACGGCTCCGCGGTCGGGCTCGGAGCGGGTGACGTGACGCTCGCCGACTACGCGGCGCGCGGAGGTCTCGACCTCCTTCGAAACCTTCCGCCGCTCGAGCGGATCGTGGGCGAGCTGAAGGCGTCGGGTCTTAGCGGGTTCGGCGGCGCCGGCTTCCCGACCGGCACGAAGTGGGAGGCGGTCTCGCGAGAGCCGGGCCCGCGGTTCGTCGTCGTGAACGCCGACGAGGGCGAGCCCGGGACGATCAAGGATCGCTACGTGATGGAGCTCCGTCCCCATCTGCTGATCGAGGCGACGCTGATTGCGATGGGCTCACTCGACGCGGCCGAGGGCTACATCTATCTGCGGGAGGAGTACGCGACCGCTCGTAACAGACTGTTACAAGGCATCGACGAGTTCCGCAGTGCAGGGTTGCTGGATGGGCTCTCGCTCGAGCTCGTGATCGGGGCGGGCGCCTACATCGCCGGCGAGGAGACGGCGATGCTCGAGTCGATGGAGGGCCGGCGGGCGATGCCTCGTCTCAAGCCGCCGTTCCCGAGCCAGGTCGGATATCTCGGCCGCCCGACGCTGATCAACAACGTCGAGACGCTGGCGCACATCCCGGCCATCCTCCGTAACGGAGGCGAGTGGTGGGCGGGCCTCGGAACCCGCGGCGCTTCGGGGACGCGGCTGTGGTCAATCACGGGCGCCGTCGGGAAGCCGGGCTGTTACGAGGCGCCCAGCGGCGTGACGACGCGCGAGCTGGTCGACGAGTATGCAGGGGGCTTCACCGACGACGTGGGCTCGATCGTCCCGGGCGGCGCCGCAAGCGGGATCCTGCCACCCTCTGCGCTCGACGCGCCGCTCACCCGGGACGGCTTGCGGGAGTACGACGCCGGGCCTGGCTCGGCAGCCGTGCAGGTCTTCCCCACGTCCTACTCCCCGCTTCGCCTCCTCGCCGAGACGATGCGCTTCTTCGCCGAGGAGTCGTGCCAGAAGTGCACGCCGTGCCGGATCGGCAATCGCGCGCTGCACCACCTCTTCGAGGAGCTCGCACACGGCAAAGCTGCGATGACGCGCGAGAAGGTCGACGAGTGGTTGCTGGCGATGGAGAAGACCTCGATCTGCGGCCTCGGGCAGGCCTCGCCGTTCCCGGTGCGCAACGCGATGAAGTGGTGGCCGGACCCTCGATCTGCGGCCTCGGCCAGGCCTCGCCGTTCCCCGTGCGCAATGCGATGAAGTGGTGGCCGGACCTGTTCGCCCCGCTGGGGGAAGGTGTAGCGTGACGGAGATGGTCGAGTTCACGCTCGACGGCCGGAAGGTCGCCGCGAACGAGGGCGAGTTGCTCGTCCACGCGGCCGCGCGCCACGGCACCTTCATCCCAACGCTCTGCCACGACAACAAGCTCGAGCCTTACGGCGGCTGCCGCATGTGCGTCGTGGACGTCGAGGGCGCGCCACGGCAC
>JAERMP010000292.1 GCA_016844515.1 Thermoleophilia bacterium
CGCTGATCGCACTCGAGGGGCTGTCGCGGAGTCACCCCGGTGATGTCAACTCGTTCCGGCCGCTGCTGCATGAGCTCGCGGCCCGCGACCCGAACGCAGCGGTGCAACGACTTGCCGTCATCTGCCTGAAGAACGGGACCTCCCAGCGCGACACGATTCAACTCCTCGAGGGAATCGCAGAGTCGGAGGACGCGGATCCGGAGCTGCGCAAGACAGCGCGCGTCGTGCAGGCGGCGCTTAAGAAAAAGGCGATCGCGAAGTGAGCGGCCCGTCGGTGGCGGTGATCATGGGCTCCCGCTCCGACTGGGAGACGATGGAGCACGCCGTCACGACGCTGACGAAGCTCGAGATCACGCCTCGGGGGTCTCGACTCGCTCCTCTCCACGGTGCAAATGCCTGCCGGGATCCCGGTTGCGACGTTGGCGATCGGCCGCGCCGGCGCCGTCAACGCCGCCCTTCTCGCCGCTGCGATTCTCGCGCGCTCGGACGACGAGCTTCTGAGTCGTTTGCGGCGCTACCGCAAGGAGCAGTCGCAGGCCGTGCTCGACGTCGGCGACCCGAGCGCGTAGGCGAGGGGTCAGGTCTTAGGCATGGGGTCAGGTCTTGCATTCCGACACCTGGGGTGTCGGAATGCAAGACCTGACCCCATGCGCCCGCATGCCCTGCCCAAGGGGCAGTCGCAGGCCGTGCTCGACGTCGGCGACCCGAGCGCGTAGGCGAGCTGCGTCTACGACGCAGCTTCGATAACAGCGAGCAAGTCGTCCCCGTATCGCTCGAGCTTCGCCGGCCCCAGACCCTTGATCGCTGCGAGCTCGCCGTGCGACTGAGGCTGCACTGCCGCCAGCTCGCGCAGAGTCGAATCGTGGAACACGACGAACGCAGGCACGCCATCCTCACGCGAACGCTCGAGACGCCATTGCCGCAAGCGTTCGACGAGCTCGTCGTCCGCGTCTGCGATCGCCACTGGGCCGAGGTGTGGACGGGGTGCGTCTGCTTTCGCGAGGAGAACGCGATACCCGTCCGGCGTCGTCGTCTCGACGAGCGCCCCCGAGCCTTCGAGGGCCTGCACCCACCGTCGAACGTCCGCGTCGGAGGCGGCGGCGAGGATCCCGTACGCCGCGGAGCGCCGCGCCGACGGGGGCGCCTTGAGCGATCCGCGAAGTGTCGCGATGAGACTGCGGCGGCCGAGTGGCCACTGGAATGCCTCGACCGCGAAAACGATCGCCGCCGCTACGTCGCCCGGAAGCAAGGGGACGAGCGCGGGCCCGCGGGGAGTCGAAGGGCGTGGGGAGCAGACGTCGCATGCACCACACGGCGCGCTGAACTCCTCGCCGAAGTGCTCGGCGACCTGTCCGTGCCGGCAAGAGTCGTTCTCGGCGAACGCGATGATCCGGTCTGCGCGGGCCTCCGCAGCCAGTCGGGCGCGTGCGAGCAAGAGCTCGACCCGTTCGGTCGCGTCGTCCGGCGCGGGCGGAAGCTCGACCCGCATCCGGCGTCCGTGGTCGAAGCCACGACGCAGAAGGCCTGACTGCTCGAGCATCCCGATGAGGACTCGCGGATCGCGGTCGGGAGCGGCGGCCGCGAGCTCGTCCGGATCGACGGTCTCTCCGGCGTCGCGCACGGCCCGATACACGGATCGAAGCTCTTGCGGGGAAGGAACGTCCGAGATCGCGAACCGCCGAAGCGACACCGCGTCGCCGGAGCTCGCCAGGAGAAGCGTCTCGCTCGGCGCCCCGTCGCGCCCTGCTCGGCCGACCTGCTGCACGTAGCTCTCGAGCGAGTCCGGGAAGTTGACGAGACAGACGAGCCTTACGTCGGGCTTGTCGATGCCCATTCCGAACGCGGTCGTCGCCACGACGGTCTGCGCCTGCCCGGTGACGAACTCGTTCTGAACGCGCGTGCGGTCGTGAGACTCCATGCCCGCGTGGTAGTGCTCGGCGCGAACGCCGTGACTACGCAGAACGCGTGCGAGCTCCTCGGTCGAGCGGCGCGAGCGCGCGTAGACGATCGCCGAGCCGCTCGTAGCTCCTCCGAGTCGATCGACGAGTACCTCCAGACGGTCCTCGGCGTTCGAGACCGTCTCGACGTCATAGCGGAGGTTGGGGCGAACGACACTCGTATGGACGATCTCGAGCTCACGGCCGAGAGCCTCGCTGATCGCGGACGCGGTTTCGGGCGTTGCCGTTGCGGTCATCCCGAGGAGCGTCGGGTCGCCGAGCTCCTCGAGCGCGCGTCGGATGAAGAGGTAGTCGGGGCGAAAGTCGTGCCCCCACATGCTCACGCAATGCACCTCGTCGACGACCACGAGGCCGATTCCGAGCTCGCGAAGCGTCTTGACGAATCCCGCCTGACGTAGGCGCTCGGGCGCTGCGTAAACAAGTCGCTTCTTGCCCGCGGCGACCTCCGCGAGGCGTGACGACGTCTCTGTCGCGGAAAGCGAGGAGTTGACGAACGTCGCCGTGGGCGCGATCGCCGGCGGCAGCTTGTCGACCTGGTCCTTCATGAGCGCGATCAGCGGCGAGAGCACGAGCGTCGGCTCGGGACGGAGCATCGCGGCGAGCTGGTACGTGAGCGACTTGCCGGACCCCGTCGGCATGAGCGCCAGGGTGTCCCGATCCGCGACGGCTGCTTGCACGACCTGCTCTTGTCCGGGTCGAAACGCGTCGAATCCGAAGAGCTCGCGAAGGGAGGTGGTCAGATCCGTCAGGCGCGCGAGTATAGGGGCCGGATCGAATCGCCCCCGATTCTGGTGCAGATTGTTTACGCCGATGGGTCGGAGCTGGGCGTCTTGCGTCGCGCGTGCGGATGCGCCTGGAAGTAGACCTCGCGGCGACGGCGGTCGGACACGTGCGTGTAACGCTCCGTCGTCCCGAGATCCGCATGCCCGAGCATCTCCTGAACGGAGCGGAGGTCGGCGCCGCCTTCGAGCAGGTGCGTCGCGAAGGAGTGGCGGAGAAGGTGCGGGTGGACGCGGCCCGGCTCGAG
>JAERMP010000114.1 GCA_016844515.1 Thermoleophilia bacterium
CCTTGCGAAGCGTCTCGAGCTCAGCTCGCAGTGCTCCAAGCTCGCGCGAGCGTTCGTTCAAGACTGCCCAGGCGGACCCGGACGTCACGGCCTCGATGCGCCTGACTCCAGCACCGACGGACCCCTCCGAGAGGATCACGAACGGGCCGATCTCCGCCGTCGACGCAACGTGCGTCCCGCCACACAGCTCAACGGAGAAGCCGGGCACCTCGACCACGCGGACGATGTCCCCGTACTTCTCTCCGAAGAGCATCATCGCCCCCAGGCGGCGCGCCTCGTCGATCGGAGTCTCGAAGACATGGACGGGCAGGTTCTCGAAGACTCGCTCGTTGACACGACGCTCGACCGCCTCGCGCTCGTCAGCGCTCAGCGCCTGCTCGTGAGTGAAGTCGAAGCGGAGCTTGTCAGGACGTACCGCCGAACCTGCCTGCCGAACGTGCTCGCCCAGGACGTCGCGCAGCGCCTGGTGCAGCAGATGTGTCCCGGTGTGGTTCGCCATCGTCGGGAAGCGAACGACCCATGGCACCACCGCCCGCACCCGGTCTCCGGCCGCAAGACCCGATCCGCGAAGCAGGAGTGCCTGGTCGTCTTCGAAGCGGTACGCCTCGACCACCTCCCCACCCACATCGGAGCCGTCGTCGCGCTCGACAGTCCCCTGATCGGTCACTTGGCCGCCTCCCGACGGGTAGAACGGAGACTCTCGAAGCTTCGCGAGGAACAGGCCCTCCTCGATCTGCTCGAGCGCACCGATCTGCGTGAGGACGTCGGTCTTTCCGTAGCCCACGAACTCCGTCTCGAACCCGGCGCCCCGGGCGAAATCGGCGGCGCGCTGGAGCTCAGTCGTTCCCCCCGCGCGTGAGATCTCGCGGTGGCGCTCCATCTCGACGCGGTAGCCGTCGACGTCGACCGCCTGGCCTCGCTCCTCGGCCAGCTCGACGGTGAGCTCGAGCGGGAACCCATACGTCGCGGCGAGCGTGAACGCCTGCTCGCCCGAGATCGACTCGCTGCCGGCGAGCTCCTCTAACAGCCGCAGTCCGCGTTCCAGCGTCTCTCCGAAGCGCTCCTCCTCCTGCCGTACCACGCGGGCGATCTCCTCCGCCTGGCCGGGCAGCTCGGGATAGGCCGCACCCATCTGCTCGACGACAACCGCGGACAGTCGATGGATGTCATGGAGCCCGATCCGCTGCGCCTGCTGAACCGCACGCCGGATGATCCGACGCAAGACGTAGCCACGACCCTCGTTCGACGGCGTCACACCGTCTCCGACGAGGAACGTCATCCCTCGGCCATGGTCGGCGAGCACACGATGCGCCTTTGTGGCCGCCGGCGAGTCGCCGTAGGCGGCGCCCGACTCCGTGGCGATCCAGTCCATGATCTCGCGGTAGCCGTCCGTCTCGTACACGGACATCACGTCCTGGAGGATCGCCGCGCCGCGCTCGAGGCCGAGACCGGTGTCGATGTTCTCCTTGGGGAGCGGCGTCAGCGTGCCGTCGGCGTGCAGCTCGTACGCCATGAAGACGAGGTTCCAGAACTCGAGGAAGCGCGGGCAGCGCGTACAGCCGGGCGCGCAGTCGGGCGCGCCGCAGCTGTGCTCCTCGCCCCAGTCGTAGTAGAGCTCCGAGTCGGGGCCGCACGGCCCGGGGCCGCCGACCGACCAGAAGTTCTCCGAGGTCGGCAGCGGGACGATCCGCTCCATCGGCATGCCATTACGCTGCCAGAGCTCGATCGCGACCTCGTCGGGCCCGAGCTTCAGCTGCGGATCGCCGGCGTGGACGCTCGCCCAGACGCGATCCCAGTCGAGCTGCATCACGTCCTGCACGAACTCGCGTGCAAACTCGATCGCACCCTCCTTGAAGTACTGACCGAACGAGAAGTTGCCGAGCATCTCGAAGAAGGTGAGGTGGTGGCCGTCGAGCCCGACCTCGTCGATGTCGACGGTCCGGAAGACCTTCTGCGACGCGGTGGTCAGCAGTGCGGGCGGAGACTCGTCGCCGAGAAAGAACGGCATCTGCGGCTGCATTCCCGCAGTGATGAGGAGCGTCGAGTGATCGTCGGCCCGAGGCACGAGCGAGGCCGACGGGCACCGGAGGTGGCCACGTTCCTCGAAGAACGAGAGGAAGCCCTCACGCAGCTCAGCAGTCGTGCGCATGCATGGATTCTACGAAGGGGTCGGCGCGCTTCGGTGAGCGCTACGCGGCAGGTGGCGTTTCTTCGGGTTCCGTCCTGCTTGCGTTGCGTAGCTCCTCGTCGAGCTCGCTCTCGCGCTTCGCGGCAGCGTCCTTGGCGACGTGCATCGCCTCGCCGACGTCGCGGCGCGCGCGGAAGGCTGCCACGCCGTGCGAGACACCAGCGGCGAGCCCGGTCACCTTCTTCACAGGTGTTGTGATCGCGGTCGAGACGGCCCGTACAGCCGTATCGGCGCTTTCGGCCATCGACACCGCGCTGTCGGTCACGACGTCGAGCTTGTCGATCTGGTCGTTGACTCGATCGACGGTGCCTCCCGCCTTGACGATCACGGGCAGGAGGTCGCGCTCCGAGCCCTTGATGAACGAAGAGAGCCGAGCGAAGGTGCCGCCCATCCGTACGAGCATGTACGCCAGAGCGAGGCCACCAGCCACGAAGAACGCCGCGAGCGCGTAGTTGAGGATGTCGCCGGAAGTGGAGGCCAGGACGGTCATCGCCGTGATCCTAGATGCTCGATCTAGGCAACGCCGGTGATGATGCCGGCGCCGACGACGGCGTCGTCGTCGTACACGACGGCCACCTGGCCGCGTGCTACCGCGTGTACCGGCTCCTCGAGCTCGAGGGAAAAGCCTCCGTTCACAGCCATGACAGAGGCGAGAACGGGGGGCGACCCATAGCGCAGCTTGGCCTCGCCACGGGAGACCGGTACGTACAGGCGACCATCGACCTCGACGCTCGTGACCGCAAGCGACTCGTGGGGGCCGACCACAACCGCGTTCGAAGACCGATCGGTTCGAAGCACGTACAACGGCCGGGAGGCGGCCACCCCGAGGCCGCGACGCTGACCGGCGGTGAATCTCCAGTACCCGTCGTGCCGACCGAGGACCTGGCCGCTCTCGTCGACGACCTCTCCGGTTTCCGAACGGAGTCCTTGCCGTTCGAGAAAGTCCCGATAGTTGCCGCCGCCGAGAAAACACGCCTCCTGGCTCTCCAAGCGACCTGCAGCAGCGAGCCCGGCACCCAAGGCCTCCGCACGCGTCTCCTCCTTCGACTGCGCGCCGAGCGGGAAGCGGACGCGAGCGAGCGCGTCGGAAGCGAGCGTCGCGAGCATGTAGGACTGATCCTTGCGGGCGTCGGTCGCCCGAGCGACGAGGAGCCTCCCTTGACGCTCGACAACGCGCGCGTAGTGCCCCGTCCAGAGAGTCTCGGCCCCGGCACGCGAGACGAACGCGAGCAGCTCGTCGAAGCGAAATGCGCCGTTGCAGCGAATGCAGGGATTCGGCGTCTCCCCTGCCTCGTACCCGTCCGCGAACGGCTGGACCACAGCGCGGCGGAACTCTTCACGCAGGTCGAGCGTGACGTGCGGCAGGCCGAGCGAATGGCACGTGCTGCGAGCGGCGGCGACCGCAGCCGGCGAGCAGCACGCGCGCTCGGCGTCGGGAGCAGCCGGGTCCTGCCAGAGCCGCAAGGTCACGCCGATCGCGCAGCGCTGTCCACGCCTCCACTCATGGCGACGACCGCCCGACCTGGCTCGGGCGGTGCGGCGAAGATCTGCCCAAGAGCCGATGCGAGCGCCTCGACCGCGAGCGGCTCGCCGGTGACCGTGGCCGCGTCGAGCAGCGTCAATCCTGCGAGCGCACGTTCGAGACGCTCGGCGTGGGCATCGACGATGACGTCTCCGCGCACCCAGAGGCGAACGGATGCCCATTCATCACCTCGCGTTGCGTCCCCGAAGACCTCGACCGATGTCACAAAGCCAGGCTAGATGATTGATGCTGCGATCTCGCGCGTTCGGAGGCGCGATCCTGCGTCGAGACCGCTGGCGCGACGCTGCTCCCGGGCGTGCTCCACCCTGCCGATGAAGCCCCGGCCGCCGAGAACCTGGCTAGCCAGGTGGGTGCCGTGCGGAGCGTCGGGTACCACCTAGCTCCGACGCCGGCTCCCTTCACGTGTCTGTTGGTTCACGTTTGAGCCGTGGCCACGCACAGGGTCGAGCCGTCCCATCCTACCCTCCGCTCTCGGCCGCGAACCGCCACTCGAGCTCGACGGTTCCGTCGAGGCCGAGCATCCCCGCCAGAGCCTCGGTGACTTCGAGCTGCCTCCCGGGCTCCACGAGCGAGTTGTCGATCACCTCGGTGAGCACCTGGGTGTCGCCGTAGCGGAGCACGACCTTCGCTCCACAAGGAAGCACCGGGTGCGTGGCACCGAGCGACTCGGGGGCGAGAACCTGTCCGCAGGTCGTTCGCTGAGCGTCGCCGGACGCGCCCCGAGACCCCGCGAAAGCGGTATTCCAGCCTGCCGGGGCGGGCGCGCTCGTCAACGCAGCGGCGCCCGGGTCCGATGAGCGTTGCTCGATGATGGCCATCGCGGAGACGGCCGAAACCAAGGCCACGCCGGCGAGGAGGACGAGGCGCTGGGGAAAGGAGCGCGTCACGCCCGGAAGTGTGGCCGACGGTGCAGCCGGAGCGTCGAGTGACGGGCGGCGCGGCGTCCATCGCGCGGCCCTTCACCCAACCACCCCCAGGGGATCCCCGAGACCCCTGTGGTCAGGCTATCGAGAATCGTGCACCGAATGGGTAACGGCTTCGAGACGATTCAAGGCCAACTCCAGGGCCGCGGAGCACCGCCTATTGCGGCTCTTCGACGATGGTGATGCCGAGCTCCTCCAGCTGAGCCGGTGTGACGTGAGACGGCGCACCGCTCATCGGATCGAGACCGGCCTGGTTCTTCGGGAACGCGATGACATCACGAAGGTTCGGCTCGCCTGCAAGCACCATGACGGTCCGATCGATCCCCAGCGCGATTCCACCGTGCGGCGGTGCGCCCATCGCCAACGCATCGAGCAGGAAGCCGAACTTCGAGCGCTGCTCCTCGCGGCTCAGGGAGAGCGTGTCGAACACGCGCGCCTGGAGGTCGGGCTCGTGGATTCGGAACGAGCCCCCGCCGAGCTCGTTCCCATTCACCACGAGGTCGTACGCATACGCGAGTGCCGCGCCCGGCTCGGCGCCGAAGCGTTCTCGCCAGTCGTCCGTCGGGCGAGTGAACGGATGGTGCTTCGCGTTCCACCGCCCCTCGTCCTCGTCCCACTCGAACATCGGGAAGTCGACGATCCAGGCGAACGTGAACACATCGTCATCGATCAGGCCTAACTCGCGTCCGAGGTGCAGGCGGAGGTTCCCGAGCACGCGAGAGGTGATCTCCCACGTGTCAGCGCAGAAGAGGAGCGCCTCACCCGGCTGGATTCGAAGCGCCGACACCTCCGCTTCGGACAAGAACTTCAGGATCGGCGAGCGGACCTCGCCCGACTCGGCGTCGCTGACGACGTACGCAAGACCCTTCGCCCCTCGCTCCTTCGCAATCTCCTCGAGCGCCGCGAGCTCAGCCCGCGAGTACGTGCGCGGCACGCGCAGGAAGCGGACGGCCTGCGCGCCGGCGAAGACGCCGAACTCAGAGCCGCGCGTCGCCTCCGTGGCATCCTCGATCTCGAGCGCGAAGCGCGTGTCCGGCTTGTCCGAGCCGAAGCGGCGGTCGGCCTCCTCGTACGTCATGCGCGAGAACGGTGTCGCGATCCCGACTCCGAGACATTCCTGCCAGATAGCCGCGAACATTCCCTCGATCAGAGCGAAGAGCTCCTCACGATCCGGAAACGACATCTCGACGTCCAGCTGTGTGATCTCTTGCACGCGATCGGCGCGAAGATCCTCATCCCGAAAGCAGATCGCGATCTGGTAGTAGCGGTCGAAGCCGGCGATCATCGTCAGCTGCTTGAGGATCTGCGGGCTTTGCGGCAAGGCGAAGAAGCGCCCCTTGTGCAGGCGACTCGGAACGACGAAGTCCCGCGCCCCCTCGGGAGTCGGCTTGAACAGGATCGGGGTCTGGATGTCGAGGAATCCGGCCGCTTCCATCTCGCGGCGGATGATCCCGACCATCTGCGCGCGCAGTCGAAGGTTGCGCTGGAGTTTCTCGCGCCGCAGATCGAGCCAGCGGTAGCGCAGGCGCAGCGTCTCGTCGACGCCTTCCTCGTCGAGCTGGAACGGGAGCGGCGTCGAGCGCGAGACGATCTCGAGCTCGTCCACATGGAGCTCCACCTCGCCGGTCAGCATCTTCGCGTTCACGGTCTCGGGCGAGCGCGCGACGACCTCTCCTCTCACTCGCAAGACGAACTCGTTGCGAATTTCCTTCGCGAGCTCCGCGGCACCAGGCGCGCGCTCCGGGTTGATGACGAGCTGCATCAGCCCCGATCGGTCACGGAGATCGACGAAGACGAGACCACCGTGGTCACGCCTGCGCGCTGCCCAGCCGGAAAGCGTCACCGTCCTGCCGACGTGCTCCGCGCGCGGCTCGCCGCACATGAGATCGCGCCACGTCACCGCAGCAGTCTCCCCATGACTTCGTCGTGTCGGACGTCCTCGTCGGCAGCGCCCGTTCGCCGGATCGTTGCCCGCTCCGGGCCGACGACGACGCTCGTCGCTGCTCCAAGCCTCGCAGCTTGGGTGAGCTGCCCCTTCAGCGAACGCCCCGCGTAGTCCGTGTCACATGACATGTCGAGTGCCCGGAGCTTTGCGAGCCACTGGGTCACGAGCACGCGCGGCGCCCCAGGCTCGAGCGCGAAGAAGACATCGATCGTCGGGGCTTCTACTACTGCAACCCCCTCTTCCTCCATCGCGATCAGCAGCCGCTCGATACCGGCCCCGAATCCCACCCCGGGCGTCGGTGGGCCACCGATCTCCTCGACGAGGTAGTCGTAGCGGCCGCCGCCCGACAGAGTCGCGTTCTCGCTCTCGAGCGGGCCGACGAACTCCCAGGTCGTGCGCGAGTAGTAGTCGAGCCCGCGAACGAGCGTCGGCACGAGTGTGTAGCCGACACCGACAGCGTCGAGATCCGCGCGAACCGTCGAGAACCTCTCAGCGCACGCCGCGCACAGCGATTCGCCGATCTTGGGTGCCTCCTCGAGCGCGGCGCGCACTCCTTCTGGCTTCGTCTGGATGTTGTCGAAGACGCGGAGCGGGCTCGTGCCAGCCTTCCGCCGCGTGTCGGCGTCGAGTCGGTCGCCGTGCGCGGCGAGCCAGGCTTGCAGCGACACAAGGTATGCGGGCCGGCATTCCCTACAGCCAATGGAGTTGAGCTCGAGGTGATAGCGCGTGACGCCAAGCCGGCCCAGGAGCGTGTCATAGAGCTGGATCAGCTCCGCATCGATCGCCGGGTCGTCGGTTCCAATCGCCTCGACGGACGCCTGCCAGTGTTCCCTGTACCTGCCTCGACCTGGCGCTCCGTAGCGGTACATCGAAGCGATCGTGAAGAGCTTCGCGGGTTGCGGCTCACGGTGCTGCCCGTGCTACAGATACGCGCGACAGATCGGCGCAGTGCCTTCAGGTCGCAATGTCAGCGATCGGTCGGAACGGTCGGCAAAGGTGTACATCTCCTTCTGCACGACGTCGGACCCCTCGCCGGACGTGCGCTGGAAGAGCGCCGTGTCCTCGAACACGGGCGTCTGGATCGGCCGATAGCCGTAGAGGGAGCAAAGCCGCTCGATCTCGCCTGTTACGCGACGCCAGAGTGGCTGCTCGGCAGGGACGATGTCGTGCGTGCCGCGCGGGCGCTCGATCTTCGTCGTGTCGCTCATCCGGCGCGCTCCGAGCGCAGCTCCGCAAGAAACGGGTTGCGCGCGAGCTCCTCGGCGAGCGTCGTCGCAGGACCGTGACCTGGATACACGACGGTCTCGGGCTCGAACGCTTCGACGAGCGAGCGAATCGACGCCAGGAGGGTCTCCCAGTCGGCCCCTGGAAGGTCGGTTCGACCGACCGAGCCGGCGAACAGCACATCGCCCGAGAAGATGCAGCCGTCGGCGTAATACGCGAGGTGCGCGGGCGAATGCCCGGGAACCGAGAGGACCTCGAACTCGATCCCAGCGGCGTCGATCGACTCGCCTCCCGCAAGGAGCACGTCGGGGGTGTGAGAGCGCAGCGAAATCGTCGGAGGGGTGAATCGGCCCGGATTCTCGAGAAGCTCGCGCTCGCCCTCGGCCATGTAGACCGGTGCTCCGACGTCCTCGGCGAGGTCGGCGACCCCAACCAGGTGGTCCCAATGCCCGTGGGTCACGAGGATGGCGGTGCAATGAGCGCCGAGCGTCGCCAGCCGGAGCCGGAGGTCCGGCCCGTCGCCGCTCGGATCGACGACAACGGCCTCGGATGCCTGCGAGCTCGCTCGGACGATGTAGCAGTTCGTCCCGATCGGTCCGAGCGAAAGCTGTTCGACGCGGAGCGCCGTCATCTGTGCCTCGTCAGCTCCCGCGCCGACCGTCCGTCTGCTCGCGTCGCGCCAGACGTCGCTTGTAATTCCGGTAGAAGACGCCGTCGAGGAAGTAGCTGAAGGGGATGAAGATGGCGACGATGAGCGCGGCCTGGGTGAGCTGCTCTCTCAACGTGAGGTTGTTCGAGAGCAGCATCACGGTCCCGACCATGATCGGTGCGAAGATGAGGCCCCGCTTGAGAGTCCTGCGCCAGGAGGGAGGCTGCGGCTCCCTCCTGGCGCGCGCCGTTTCCGCACGAGAGCTCGATCCTTGCTTCTCAGGAGAGACGTCCTGCGGGTCGAGCACATTCCCTTCGCCGTCCTCCCAGACGTACTCGTGACGTTGTTCCTTCGCACGCCTGCGGCGCTGCTTTCGAGTCGACATCCAGCGATTATGCCCGCGCCGTCGACGCGATCCGTCCGTCTCGAACTACGGTGTGCACTACGTCGCCTCCGAGGTGGTAGGCGAGATACCGCCAGTCGTCGGCCGCCACGAGCACGATGTCGGCGTCGAAACCGCGGGCGAGGCGTCCTTTCCGGTCGGCGCGGGACAGGACGTGAGCGGCGTTGACGGTGCACGCGGCCAACGCCTCTTCCGGAGCCAGCCGCAGCTGCGTCGCGGCAAGCGCGCATACGAGCGGCAGGCTCTCGGAATACGCGCTCCCGGGGTTGAAATCCGTTGCGAGAGCGATCGCCGCGCCTGCATCCACGAGCGCGCGCGCGGGAGGCATGGGCTGGCCGAGGAAGAGGGCGCTCGCGGGCAGGAGCACGCCCACGACGCCGCTCGCCGCGAGTGCCGCGATGCCACCGGGGCCCGTGCTCTCGAGGTGGTCGACCGATCTCGCCCCGAGCTCGATCGCGAGTGGGATCGCACCGGCCTCGGTGAACTGATCTCCGTGAAGTCGTAACTCGAGCCCGGCCGAGCGACAGGCCGACAGGATCCGCCGAGCCTGCTCGACGTCGAAGGCACCCCGCTCGAGGAAGACGTCCGCCGCCTCGGCGAGTAGCGCCGCATCCGGAAGTACATCCTCGATCAGGAAGTCGACGTACGAGTCGGCGCCAGAGTCCGTGAACTCTGGCGGGACCGCGTGAGCACCGAGCCAGGTGGGCACGCCCCCGGCGTTCTTGATCACGCGCAGTTGCGTGAGCTCGGTTTCGTGATCGAGCCCGTATCCCGACTTGGCCTCGAACGTCGTCGTTCCCGCTCGCAGCATCCAAGCCTGATGCCGGGAAAGGGCTGCCGCGAGGCCTGCCTCGCCCGCCTCGCGTGTCGCGCGGACCGTCGAGAGGATCCCTCCGCCCTTCGCATGAAGCTCCTCGTACGTGGCTCCTCCAGCGCGCAGCGAGAACTCCTCGACACGGTCGCCCGCGAAGCAGGCATGCGTGTGACAGTCGACGAGACCGGGAACGGCGGCGAGCCCTCGCCCGTCGACCTCGACGACATCGTCATCGAGCCGCGGGAGCCGCCGCATCGGCCCGACATCTGCGATCCGACCGTCCTCGCAGAGGATGTACGCGTCGGCGACAACATCGATCGCCCGCAATTCGGCGCCCCGAACCGGAGCAGACCGACCGGCCGGGCTCGCCACCTGCGAGAGGTCGCGGATCAGCAGCCGTCCGGGCTTCTCCCCGTTCTGGCTCACGGTTCGGAGTGCGGGATCGACGGCAAGTCGATACCCAGCTCGCGTGCCGTCGTCAGCGCCTCCTCATAGCCGGCGTCGGCGTGGCGCATGACGCCCGTGCCAGGATCGGTCGTGAGAACCCGCTCGAGCCGCTCGGCCGCAGCGTCGGACCCATCGGCGACGACGACCATGCCGGCATGGATCGAGTTGCCGATCCCGACCCCACCGCCGTGGTGAACGCTCACCCAGGTCGCACCCGCCGCGACGTTCAGCAGCGCATTCAGGATCGGCCAGTCCGCGATCGCGTCCGAGCCGTCCCGCATCGCCTCGGTCTCGCGGTACGGGGAGGCGACGGAGCCCGAGTCGAGGTGATCACGTCCGATGACGACGGGCGCGGACACGGCCCCAGAGCGAACGAGCGCGTTGATCGCGAGCCCCGCTCGCGCGCGATCGCCGTATCCGAGCCAGCAGATCCGTGCCGGCAACCCCTGGAACTCGACACGGCCCGGAGCGAGCTCGAGCCACCGGCGGAGCAGGAGATCGTCCGGAAAGAGCCCGGATCACCCGACAGGGCGGCCCAGCGGAATGGCCCAACGCCTCGACAGAAGAGATGCCGGATATACGCCGGGACGAAGCCCGGATATGAGAAGGCGTCCTCTACGCCAGCCTCATGAGCCTCCCCTCGAAGATTGTTGCCATAGTCGAAAACGTAACAGCCGCTTCGGACGAACTGCAGCATGCCTTCGACATGAGCTGCGATCGATCCGCGCGCTCGGCGGAGGTACTCGTCCGGGTCGCGCACTCGGAGCTCCTCGGCCTCGGCGACGTCGAGCCCCTGCGGCACATAGCCCGTGAGCGGATCGTGGGCCGCCGTCTGATCCGTCACCAGATCGAACAGCTCACCGCGCTTCGCGAGCTCAGGCACGACATCGGCTGCATTTCCGAGCAGCCCAACCGACAATGGCCGGCGTTCTCGAGCTGCCACTCGAACCCGAGCAAGTGCGTCGTCGAGCGAGTCCGTCGCCTCGTCGAGATACCGCGTCTCCAGTCGTCGTTCGATACGGCTCGGATCGACCTCGACGCACAGGATCGCTGCTCCGCACATCGTCGCAGCCAGAGGCTGGGCACCACCCATCCCACCGAGCCCGGCCGTGAGGATCGTTCGACCCGCGAGATCGGGAGACCCGAAGTGCTTCTCCCCGGCGGCGGCGAACGTCTGATACGTGCCCTGCAGGATCCCCTGCGTCCCAATGTAGATCCAACTCCCGGCCGTCATCTGGCCGAACATCGTCAGCCCCTCTGCTTCGAGTCGACGGAACTCGTCCCAAGTCGCCCAGCGCGGTACGAGGAGTGCGTTCGCAATGAGCACGCGGGGTGCCCACTCGTTCGTGCGGAAGACGCCGACGGGCTTTCCGCTCTGGACGAGGAGCGTCTCGTCCGCCTCGAGCCGTAGCAGCGTCCGCACGATCGCCTTCAGGGCGGCATGGCTTCGGGCAGCACGCCCTGTGCCGCCGTAGACGACGAGACGCTCCGGATGCTCCGCCACGTCGGGGTCGAGATTGTTGAGGAGCATCCGCAGCGGCGCTTCGGTTTGCCAGCTGCGCGCGTTCAACGTCGTGCCTCTGGGAGCTCGGATCGCGCCGAGGTCCCCGCACAGCGCTTCGACCGTAGCGTCCGCGATCTGCACGTCGGTCACGCGAGAACGCCGATCTTGCTCTCCGCGGCAGCGAGAACTACTCCGGAGCGGATTGCCGCGGCGACGCGCTCGATGTCCGCGCTCAGCGAACGGTCCTCGATGAGCCGATCCGAGAGCGAGCGGACGACATCGTGAACCGCGCACACTCCTTCGCCCGGCCGGAGCGGAGCCAGGAACTCGATCGCCTGCGCACCGGCGAGAAGCTCGATCGCCAATGTCCGCTCCGCGTTGTCGAGGACCCGCAGCGCCTTGAGCCCGGCCGCATTGCCCATCGAAACGTGGTCCTCCTGTCCCGCGCTCGTCGGAATCGAGTCGACGCTGGCAGGATGGGCATAGACCTTGTTCTCGGAGACGAGCGCAGCGGCGACGTACTGCGGGATCATGAATCCGGAGTTCAGTCCGCCCTCCTCGACGAGGAACGGCGGCAGCCCTCCCGAGAGCGTGGGATTCACGAGCCGCTCGATGCGCCGCTCCGAGATGCTGGCGAGCTCGGCTACGCCGATCGCGAGCACATCGAGCGCGAAAGCGAGTGGCTGTCCGTGAAAGTTCCCCGCAGACACGATCTCGCCCTCGTCGAGCAAGACGAGGGGATTGTCCGTCGCCGAGTTCAGCTCTACCTCGACGGTCGAACGGACGTAGTCGAGGAGATCCCGGCATGCGCCGTGCACCTGCGGAGCACAGCGAAGCGCGTAGGCATCCTGGACCTTGTCGCACCAGCGATGGGACTCGATGATGGCCGACCCCTCGAGCAGTCGCAAGACGTTGGCCGCCGCGTCCCCCTGCCCCTTCAGCGGTCTTGCGCGGTGGACCGCGGGCGTGAAGCTCGTCCGCGATCCCTGAAGCGACTCCAGCGAGAGAGCGCATGCAAGGTCCGCAGTCGCAGCGAGCCGTCGAGCGCGCACGATCCCGAGCGCGGCCATCGAAGCCATGAACTGTGTCCCGTTGACGAGCGAGAGCCCTTCCTTGCTCGCCAGCCGGATCGGCGCCAGCCCGACACTGCGCAGTGCATCGCCGCCGTCGAGGCGCTCGCCGCCGACGACCGCCTCGCCCTCGCCGATGAGGGGAAGTGCAAGGTGTGCGAGTGGGGCGAGATCGCCGCTCGCTCCCACCGATCCGCGCGCAGGCACAACCGGGAGGACACCACGGTTGAGGCACTCGACGAGCAGCTCGACCGTCGTGACATGCGCACCCGAGAACCCTTTTGCGAGCGTGTTCGCGCGCAGGAGCATCGCCCCGCGTATGACCTCGTCGGGGTACGGCTCGCCCACACCGCACGCGTGGCTTCGCAGGAGCCGCAACTGGAGCTCCTCGGCCATGTCTTCGGGGATGTGCGTGGACACGAAACGACCGAACCCCGTGTTCACGCCGTACGTGTGCTCGCCGTGAATCGAGTCGACGAGCTTCCGTGCGGCGCGCATCCGGTCCTTCGCGCCCTCCGCGACCTCGGCAGAGGCTCCGCCGACCGCGGCGTCCCAGACGTCGACGAGAGTGAGATCCTCGCCGGTCAGGACTATCGTCCGCGTCACGGCGCGAGTCTAGATGGTTGATTCCTAATCCCCGCACACGCAGATGGGGGCCTGCACGCGGCGCATCACGGCCGCCCCGATCGGCACCAAGGTCTCCAGCCTTGCCACCGATCGCGTCGACCGCGCTGCTTGGGGCAGACCCTCCCCACGCACACGCGGATCAGGAATCAATCATCTCGTGGTCTTTCCACCGGATCGAAGAGCGCGCTCGAGCACGCGCGACTCGTCAATGCCCGGCAGCTCGACACCCGCTTCGAGGGCCGCGCGAAGGACGCTCGCGGGGACGAGCCCGACAAGCTCTCCACCTCTTACGACGACGCCGCGCGACGCCGCCTCGGCCCGTACTCGCTCGACGACTTCGTGAAGCGGCGCACGCTCGATGTCCACCACGTTCATGCTGACCTGAGCTAGTCCGGAGCTCGGGAGGAGGAGCCCGATCGCCTGCACTCCGGGCATCCCACCGCCGGACTCGCGCACAGCGGCGGCGATCTCACGCGCAACGTCGACGTGGTCGGTGTCGAGGATCACGTTGTAGGCGATGAGTGGACGCCGAGCGCCCGCGCCGTGGACCTGCGTCGGGCACGAGCTCACCGATCTCCACGCGGCGCTGCAGCCCCTCGAGCCCGCCGTTCCGGAAGTAAGCCGCTATTCGCCCGCCCCCGATCTCGCCGTAGTGGAAGACCGGAAGCCCGAGCTCGGCTCCGATCCGGCCGGCGAGGGAACGCGCTGTCGCCTTGGCCAGCTCCATGTCATCGTGCGGGAACGGCACGACAGGGACGACGTCGACGGCGCCGACTCTCGGGTGGACCCCCGCATGAGCACGGAGATCGACGAGGGCGAGCGCAGCCGAGATGCCTGCGAGCAAGGCCTCGGCAAGTGCTGGAGCGTCACCGACGAGCGTGAACACGGCCCGGTGGTGATCGGGATCTGCGTGGACGTCGAGTACCCGCGCGTCCTTCGCGAACGCGCGCTCGATCGTCTTGATGACAGCGCCGTTGCGCCCCTCCGAGACGTTGGGCACAGCCTCGAGCACGACCCGTACCCTACGAGGCCGTGCCTGCCGCTGAGCCCATGGCTGCTCCACGCGCTGCTCGGCACACCTTCGTCAGGCTGCTGGGCTTTCTCCGCCCGTATCGCGCGTCGCTGATCGTCTCGTCGCTTTTCGCGATTGCTTCGCAGATCGCAGGAATCCTCGTGCTGGTTCTCGCCGGAGTCGTTATCAACGAGCTCGAGGGCGGCGCCGACACGAGTGTGCTCGCGCTCGAGATTGCGGCGATCTTAGGGCTCGGCCTCGTACGCGGTGCGCTCATGTACGGACGACGCATGATCTCGGGCAGACAGGCACTGGCAGTCGAGTACGACATGCGCGACGAGCTGTACTCGCACTTCCTCCGCCTGTCTTTCGGCTTCTACGACCGAAGCCAAACGGGCCAGCTCATGTCGCGAGCGACCATCGATCTCCAGTCGGTGCGGTTCTTCCTCGGGTACGGCTTGATCTTCTTCGCGCAGCACGTCGTGACCGTCGTTGCCGTGACGGTCGTCCTCTTCGTGTACAGCTGGCAACTCGCTCTGGTCGCGCTTTCGATCACGCCGGTGATCGTGCTCATCGCCTATCGCTACAGCCGCGTCTCCCATCCCGTGCTCCGCGATGTCCAGCAGAAGCTTGCAGACGTGGCAACCGTTGCGGAGGAGTCGATCTCGGGTGTGCACGTCGTCAAGTCGTTCTCACAGGAGGAGCGGCGTTCCGAGAGCTTCACGAGCGCCGCGGACGCCGTCTTCAGGCAAACGCTCGCTGCGAACAGGCAGCGCGCTCTGTACGTGCCGCTCCTCACATTCCTTCCCGACGTCGCGCGAGCCCTGGTACTCCTGGCGGCGGGTCGCATGGTGATCTCCGGATCGCTGTCCACGGGAGCGTTCTTCACGTTCATGCTCCTGCTCGCGATGCTGGTCATGCCGCTGCGAATGCTCGGCATGTGGATCGGGCAGGCGCAACGGGCGGTCGGCGCCGGCGAGCGGATCTTCGAGATTCTGGACGAACCCGAGGAGATCAGCGATCGCCCTGCCGCCGAAACGCTTCCGCCGGGCCCCGGCCATGTGGTCTTCGAAGACGTCACGTTCGGGTACGACCCCGCCCGACCGGTCCTCGAGGCGATCAATCTCGAGATTCCGGCTGGGCGCACGGTGGCGCTGATCGGGCGTACCGGCTCGGGCAAGACGACGCTCGCGGCCCTTGTCCCGCGCTTCTACGACACCCAGGCCGGACGAGTCCTCGTCGACGGCACAGACGTTCGGGCCGTCGCACGCCGTTCGCTGCGGCGCGAGATCGGGGTGATTTCGCAAGACCCCTTCCTGTTCTCGACGTCGGTCCGCGACAACATCGCACTTGGAATGCCCGACGCGCCGCACGAGGCCGTCGAGGCCGCAGCGCGCGCCGCGCAGGCCCACGAGTTCATCCTCGAGCTTCCCCACGGGTACGACACGGTGATCGGGGAGCGAGGGATAACGCTCTCGGGAGGGCAGCGGCAGCGCATCGCAATCGCCCGCGCGTTGCTCATCGACCCGCGCATCCTGATTCTCGACGACGCAACTGCGTCCGTCGACGCAACGACCGAAGCGAGGATCCGCTCCGGTCTCCGCGAGGTGATGAAGGGCCGAACGACGATCATCATCGCCCACCGCCTCTCGACGATCGCCCTCGCCGACGAGATCGCCGTGCTCGACCACGGGAGAATCGCGGCCCGAGGCACGCAGGCGGAACTGCTCGAGGAGAGCGCAGTCTTCAGAGAGATCCACGAGCATGGACTCCTCCAGCAGGTGGTCGCGGGATGAGTCGAGCCGCCCGTGAATCGGCGCACTCTTGTTTCGAAGTCGTTTCCCACGCGCGCGCACTTCGGCGTTACGCTCGCAGTGGGTGGTGGGCCGGGGTGCCCCATGAGGGATTGGGTCGAAAATGAGGGTCTGGCAGGCGGGTAGCCACCTCACCGATCAGCGCGACGCCCGGATCGACGACTGGTCCTGGCGGCAGACGCGCCGCCGGATCGGAACACTCCTGCGCCTCGCCCGGCCGTACAAGGGTCGAACCGCGCTCGCTCTGGTCACGCTCGTCGGCTACACCCTGGTCGCGCTCCTTCCCCCGTATCTCGTCAAGCTCGCCGTCGACGACGGGATCACCACGGGCGACCTCGAGGCGCTGACGATCGTGGTCGCGGCTTTCGTCGCCGCCGGCCTCGCGGCGTTCGTTCTATCTGCGGCACAGATGTACTTCACGGGCTGGGTCGGAGAACGGGCGCTCGCCGATCTCCGCATTCAGCTCTTCAACCACCTCCAGCGGCTTTCACTCGGCTACTACGAGCGAAACCGCACCGGCGCGATCATCAGCCGGATCACGAACGACGTCGAGGCGCTCGACCAACTCGTGACGGACGGGATCTCCAGCCTCGTCCAGAATTCGCTCGTTCTCGTCGGTACCGCGATCGTCCTGTTCCTGCTGGACTGGCGACTCGCGCTCGCGACCCTGATCGTCCTTCCGCTCATGGCGGCCGCGACAACCTGGTTCCGCGCGCGATCGAATCGGGCCTACAAGCGAGTCCGCGAGCGACTCGGCCTCGTCACCGCGACCCTCGCCGAGGACATCTCCGGAATGCGCGTCGTCCAGTCGTTCACGCGTGAGCCCTCGAGCCAGGCCACCTTCCGCGGCATCAACGAGCGCTACCGGGAAGCGAACTACGAGACGGTCGTGCTGAGCGGCGTGTACTTCCCGACAGTGGACATCCTTTCGTCCGTTGCCACCGCGATCGTCCTCGGACTCGGCGGCGCGCTCGTCGTCGATGGCTCGCTCTCGATCGGCACGCTCCTTGCCTTCACGCTGTACCTCGCGAACTTCTTCGATCCCGTCCAGCAGCTCTCGCAGCTCTACAACACGTTCCTCTCGGCAACCGCCGCTCTCGACCGCATCACCAACGTTCTCGACGAGGAGCCCGACGTCGTCGACGCGCCGCATGCCCGCCCGCTTCCCGAGATCCACGGTCGTGTCCACTTCGAAGGTCTCCGCTTCGGGTATGGGACCCTGCCGGACGTTCTCCACGAGTTCGAGCTCGACATCGGGGCCGGGACGACTGTCGCGCTCGTCGGCCACACCGGAGCCGGGAAGTCGACGATTGCCAAACTGCTCACGCGCTTCTACGACCCGCGCGCGGGACGGATCACGATCGACGGCCACGACCTGCGCGACGTCACGCAGTCGTCGCTGAGAAGGCAGCTCGGAATCGTCCCGCAAGAGGGCTTCCTGTTCTCCGGGACCATCGCCGCCAACATCGCGTTCGGTCGCCCGGAGGCCTCCCGATCGGCGATCGCCGCGGCGGCAGAGGCCGTCGGCGCTGACACATTCGTGACCGAGCTCCCGAGCGGTTACGACACCGAGGTGGGCGAACGTGGCTTCAGGCTCTCGCTTGGTCAACGGCAGCTCATTGCGTTCGCCCGCGCGTTGCTTGCGAACCCTCGCATCCTCATCCTCGACGAAGCCACGTCATCGGTCGACATCGGAACGGAACGACGCATCGAGGGCGGGCTCCGCCGCCTCCT
>JAERMP010000293.1 GCA_016844515.1 Thermoleophilia bacterium
CCCGGTCGAGGAGATCGACGGTGAGCTGACCACGCGGCTCGCGCTTCCACCGGAGGAGGGCGGGTATGCGAACGACCCGGTTCTCGGCGTCGTCGAGAACCTCGGCCTGACAGGTCTCACGCTCGATGCGGCCGAGATCTACGTCGGCATCCTCGCAGCGACCATCCTCTTCATCGCAACGAATGCGGGAGTGATCGGCGCCTCGCGGATCACGTACTCGATGGCGACGTACCGCCAGCTTCCCGAGCGGTTCCGCCGGCTGCATCCGCGGTTCAAGACGCCGACGCTTGCCCTCGTCCTGTTCGCCGGGATCGCGCCGATTCTCGTCATCCTCCCCGGGGACGTGAACTTCGTCGGGACGCTCTACTCGTTCGGCGCCACGCTGTCGTTCACGATCGCTCACGCCTCGCTCGTGATGCTGCGCGCGACGAAGCCGGAGCGCGATCCGCAATTCCGTGCAGCGCCGAACCTCCGGCTGGCCGGAATCGACTGGCCGCTCTTCGCGATCTTCGGAGGCCTCGCGACCGGGATCTCCTTCCTCGTCATCGTCGTTCAGAACGCCACGACGCGCTGGGTCGGGATCGGTTGGCTCGTGTTCGGGTTCGCGCTCTACGCCCTGTACCGGCGATTCCGGGTGAAGGCTCCCTTGGCGGAGACGGTCAAGGCGCCGCCCGCGTTCGGCCCCGCGCTCGCGCTCGAGTATCGGCGGCTCCTCGTTCCGGTCATCGCGGGTCAGCCGTCAGATGCCGCGATGGACGTCGCGTGCCGTCTTGCCGCCGAGCGCGGCTCGCGAATCGTGGCTCTAAACGTGCTCGAGATCCCGCTCGACCGTTCGCTCAACGACGATCTGCCGGAGTTCGAGCGAGTTGCGAACCGTGAGCTGGACGAGGCGGTTGCGATCGGCGATTCGTACGGCGTCCGGGTGCTCGGCCGCCTCGAGCGCGCGCGCTCGGCGGGCCTGGCCATCGTGACGGAGGCCGAGGCGCGTGACGCGGAGATCATCGTGATCGGGTCACCCAAGCGCCGGTTGACAGGGGCTCAGGCCGCGGTGTTCGGCAAGACCGTCGACTACGTCCTCAAGCACGCGCCCTGCCGTGTCCTCGTGACAGCCTCGGAGGCGTCATGACCTTCTACCGCTGGAGTGTCGTGGTCTTCTCGGCGATCTTCGTCGTGATCGGTATCGCCCTCCTCATCCGTACGGCAGCCGAAGGTGGAGGCGTCGTCGGCTTCCTACTCGGAGGCCTGTTCATCGCCCTCGGCGTGGGCCGTCTGAGCCTCGAGCGGAAACGTCATGGCTCGTAAGCTCCGCGGCTTCGAGCGGGTTCTCGACGCTCCCGCGCTCTTCGCCGTCGCGTACGGGGAGATCGCGTCGTCGCTGTACATCGCACTCGGGATCGTCGCTGCACAGGCCCTCGGCCTGACCCCGCTTGTCCTCCTGCTCACGGGAGCGCTCTTCTTCGTGGTTTCGCTCTCCTACGCGGAAGGGACAGCGGCGCTACCCGAGACGGGCGGTGCGGCGACGTTCGTCCGGCGAGCATTCTCGGACGTCGCGGGCTTCATCACGGGGTGGGCGCTCTTCCTCGACTTCCTCATCGTGATGGCCCTCTCCGCGCTCTTCGCCCCTCACTATCTGGGTGCTGCGTTCTCGGCGCCGTCGCTGCGCAACGATCCCTGGGACGCATTCATCGGCTGCGCGCTCATCGCCGCCATCGCCGGCGTCCGGCTCGTGCGGCGGACGCAGCTGCGCCTCGGATCGCTCGCGATCGCCCTCCTCGACCTCCTCGTCCAGGGAATCCTCGTCGTGCTCGGGGCGGCGTTCCTTCTGTCTCCGGACATCCTCGTGGAGGGGCTCGGCTTCGCGAGCGGCCAGGACTGGACCGACCTTGCATACGCGCTCCCGCTCGCGATGCTCGCGTACACAGGTTTGGAGACGGTCTCCAACCTCGCGGAGGAGACGCGAGAGCCCGGACGGGCGCTTCCGCGATCCCTCTTCTCTGCGATCGGCCTCGTCGTCGTCGTCACCGTGGTGATTGCAGCGATCGGTCTCTCTGCCTACCCGGCGCAGGGCGGCGAGACCGCGCTCGGCGAGGAGTGGCTCGAAGCTCCGCTCGTCGGGATCGTCGCTGCGTTCGACGGCTCGCTGCCGTCGGTGCTCGTCGACGCGCTCCGCTTTGCGGTTGGCCTGTCCGGGGCGCTGATCCTCATCGCGGCGGCGACGACCTCGATCTCGGGCATCACGCGCCTCACGTACTCGCTCGCCGAGCACGGCTCGCTGCCACGCGAGTTCGCACGCCTGGAGCGCAGGGCGCTCGTCTCGAGCGAGAGCATCGTCATCGCCGCCGGACTCGCAATCGGTCTCATCGTGCTGACCGAGATCGCCGCCGACGGCGATCCGACATTCCTGGCGAGCCTCTACTCGTTCGGCGTCCTCATCGCGTTCACGGCGGCCCAGCTCGCCGTGATCCGGCTGCGCGGGAGCGAGCCTGACCTGGAACGCCCGTTTCGGGTGCGTCCGAACGTCTCGATCAGAGGCGTCTCTGTCCCTCTGCCGGCGCTCGTTGGTGCCCCGCTGACGGGGGCGATCTGGGTGCTGGCGATGGCGACCCACGAAGGCGCCCGATACGTCGGGCCTCTGTGGCTCGCTGCGGGGCTCGTGGTCTTTGTCCTCGTACGACGATCGCAGGAGCGCGGCCTGCTCGAGCAC